>NZ_LT706952.1:325806-568279 GCF_900155525.1 Mailhella massiliensis | reverse complement strand
GCGCATCGCGGCATGACGGCTCTTTCGCAAAGCTCAACTGCAACACTGCTTGAAGACAAGATATCCTGCTCTAAAATAGCCCGGCGCTTCATGTACCTCTATGCCAGACAGCTTGAGGCATTGCGTAAGTACAGAAATTCCGGACAGCAGACCATCACCGTAGTGCACGCGGACAAGGCCATTGTCGGCAACGTGGTCACGGCGGGAGGTACGGAGTGAACATGCGTAAACACCGGGGAGCTCCGCCGGGCAATACCTTCGCCCTCAAGCACGGGCTCAGAACTGCGGAAAGGCGGGCTGAAGCGGCGGAGCGTTTCCGGTTCTATACAGAGTGTCAGGATACCATCGCAAGGATAACGGAACTGTGCGGACGCCCGAAGAAGGTGGTCCGCAGGGAGAATAACCATGATTCAGAATGATTTGATGACTGTGAACGAGAAAGAAGCTGCCCGCATAACGGGCTTTTCCGTCAAGACGTTGCAGAACCGAAGGTATCTCAGGCTGCCGCCGACTTTTCTGAAGGTAGGCAGACTGATTCGTTATCGGATTTCCGACCTGCAGAGCTTTCTTGAGAGTTGCGTTGTGGAACCGGGCTCGGATCGTGGGTAGCTCTAAGAGGCCCTTTGCTTAGGCTCCAGACTCATTAATTGCCAAAAGGGTAAAAAGTTCTTATTGCCGGCATACGGAGAATGCCATGAAGGAATTTTTTATCTTTCTCATGAACAGATTGCTCGTATCAAACGCTACTTTCCTCGTTCCCATGGCATTCCGAGAGTCGATGACAGGCGTGTCGTCAGCGGCATTATCTATGTCATCAAGCACGGCCTGCAATGGAAAGATGCCCCGCACGAGTATGGACCATACAAAACTCTCTACAATCGTTTTATCCGCTGGAGCCGATTGGGTGTCTTTAACAGGATTTTTGCGGAGCTTGTTGAGCAAAACGGCTCCACAACACGCTTGATGATTGATGCCACACATCTCAAGGCATACAGGACAGCAGCAAGTTTGCTGAAAAAAGGGGCCTTTCCCGATGTATCGGACGCACAAAAGGCGGCCTGAATTCAAAACTCCACGCTGTCTGCAATGCCTTCGGTCAACCGTTGGCCTTCCATCTGTCCGGCGGTCAGGTGAGCGACTACAAAGGCGCTGCTGTCCTGCTTGATACTCTGCCGCAGGCCAGGGAGCTTCTGGCGGATAGAGGCTATGATGCCGACTGGTTTCGTCATGCCTTGTCCCGTAAAGGAATCACGCCGTGTATTCCTGGCAGACACAGCCGAAAAACTCCGGTGGTCTATGACAAGGAGGTTTATAAGCAGCGGCACAAGATAGAAATCATGTTCGGCCGACTCAAGGATTGGCGCAGAATAGCCATGCGTTATGACCGTTGTGCTCACACGTTCTTTTCGGCCATTTGTCTCGCTGCCATTGTCATCTTTTATATTTAATGAGTCCTGAACCTAACAATGGCACGCTCTTCTTGGATGAAATCGCGGAACTTTCCCTGAAGTCGCAGGCAAAGCTTCTGCAGGCGCTCAACAATAAAAGTTACACGCCGGTTGGAAGCACGAAGGAACTTTTCAGCGACTTCAGACTGATCGTCGCGACGAATCGCGATCTTCGCGATATGGTGGAAATGGGGCAGTTCCGTGAGGACCTGTTCTACCGCATCAATGTGTTCGAAATAACGCTACCTCCATTGAAAGAAAGGAAGGAAGACCTTCCTTTCATCATCAGCAACATATTAAGGAAGAACAACGTCACCTTCAACATCCAGTCGTCCATGCTGAAAATGCTGTCTAGGTATGACTGGCCCGGAAACATCCGCGAACTCGAAAATGTCATCATACGGCTCACGGTGGAAGGAAGTCTGGATTTTTTCTCCCCCTCCATCGGTAAGGCACAGGAAGCAGCTCGCACCGTCATAAAAAATAAAAATTTCAACCTAAAACAAAATGTCGCTCTGGTCGAAAAAGAAATCATCCTGAAAGCACTCGAACAATTTCACTGGAATAGACAACGCACTGCGAAAGAACTTGGTATCACGAGGGTCACTCTTTTTAGAAAAATGAAGGACTACGGTATGCTCGAGGACTCTTAAGTCAGAAGGATAAATCATCATCCCCGTACCATCGACAGACATCTCTACAAGGAACGCCATCTTATAGAGATGTTTTTCAACAAGATCAGAGAATATCGTAAAATTGCAACTTACTATGACAAACTGACAGAAGTTTTTGCGGCCTTTGTATGTCTGGCTGCTTCACTTATCTGGCTTCGATAAGAGGTTTGCAGACACGCCCTAGTCAAGAGCCTTGAAAAATTACTCCGCCAAATGTGTGCTGTCTCTTGTCAAGAGGACAGGGAAAAAACAAACGCATATCCCGGGACAACGTACCCGAAAAGCTCAGGGTCAGCGGCAAGGTCGGCAGCAGATATGCATAGTCACCGACAGAACCAGTCGTCGGCAATACTCGAATCAGACACCCGACGGCATCCGGATTGCGTGTAACTTGGAGTTCAATCCTCCTTTTGTTCGCCCGATACATCGGGGAGAATTTTTTTCTCAGGATTGCGGCACTTCCATGAGCTTTCAGGTATACAGCATCGATCATCAGAAGGGAGGTGTCCTGAGCATTTTCAGCAAGGGTATTAAAAATGTTTTCAAAGATACCCGTTTGCTCCATCTGACGAATCGGTTATAGAAAGTTTTATGGGCGTGTTCTTTTAGAGCATGTTTCCATTGCAGGCCGAACTTGAGCACATAGATGTCCCCGTTGAGAGATCTTTGATCATCAACTCTTGAGCGTCCCCTCGAGCGAGAAAAGAAAGGGTGAATGGCGTTCATTTGAGAGGAAGAAAGATAAAAAAAGAACAGGCAATGAGTTTTGCCCCTGGCGAGGGAGTTCCACACGTTGGGATGACCGTGTACAGGGTGCTGCGAGAGCAGGAGAAATGCCGCCCCGTGAATATTTTTAGTAATAATTCAAATATATTATATAAAAAAATATTTTTTTTCGCCAAAAACGTGTTGCTTATTTGTTCCAAAATATCTTATAAAAAATATAAGATATAGGCAATTGGAAGAACCGTTCACATTCACCACCACCAACAGGAGGAGTCTATGATGAAATTCACAAAACTCGTCAGAAACATGCTTTCAGCGTCCATGTGTCTTATGGTGGCGGCTACGGCCCTTCCCGGCCATGCACAGGCGGCCGACGACTTTCCGACCCGACCCATGACCTACATGATCACCTTCAACCCCGGAGGTCAGTCCGATCGTGAAGCCCGGCGTCAGGAACCCTTGCTGAAGGAACTCCTCGGGCAGAATGTCATCATCGATTATAAAGTCGGCGGAGGCGGTGCTCTGGGCTGGAAGGAACTTGTGACAAGCGAGCCCGACGGCTATACGTTCGCGGGCTTCAACATTCCTCACACCATTCTGCAGCCCATGTTGCAGGATGTTGGATACAAGACCGATCAGCTTGTCCCCGTATGCATCTTCCAGCGCACCTACCTCGGACTCGCCGTGCCGCTGGATTCTCCCTACAAGACCTATGAAGAGTTCATAGCTGCCGCCAAGAAGGCCCCCGGCAAGATGAAGCTCTGCGGTTCCGGCTCTCTGTCAGGGCACCATATCGCGCTTCTCTCCCTCCAGAAGCAGGCTGGCGTACGTATAACGTACATTCCCGAAACCGGCTCGGCCACGCAGATGACCGGCTTCCTCGGCGGTCACTATGACGCCATTATCGCCAACTCCGACGACTTGGTCCGCTTCCGCGACAAGGCCCGTATCCTTGCCGTCACCAGTGCCGAAAGACTGAAGCTCTTCCCCGACGTTCCCACTTTCAAGGAAAAGAACCTTGATATCGTGCTCTCCATTGACCGCGGCGTAGCGCTGCCTCCCGGCACTCCCGACAACGTGGTGCGTACTCTTGAAAAGGCGTTCATCGACATCGCCAATCGCCCCGAAGTGATAGAAGCGCAGACTCGTGAAGGCTTCACTCCCGTCGCCATGGGGCATGACGAATGCGTCTCCTACATCAAGGAAATGACAAAGTTCTACGGTGACATTCTTAAGAATACCCGCGGAAAGTAATCTCGCCATTTCCTAAATAAACCGTCGATAGGCCCGCTTCGTGCGGGCCTATCGTCCGAGGGAGTACCATGTCCACAAGTCTCCGTACAGCTGATATCATTAGTGGTCTTTTTTGTTTTGGATTTGGTGGTGCCATGATGAGTCAGGCCCTGAAAATCCAAAACATTCTCGATGAACCGCTGCATCCAGGGACTCTTCCACTAAGTCTCTCCATCATTCTCATGGTTCTCGGAGTGGCACTGGCCATCAGGGCATGGCGTTATAAAGGTGCGCGCGTCGAAGTCGTCTGGCCCGAACTGAGTGGCTGGATAAATATTCTGGTCACAATAGTGGCCTTGGTCTTCTTCTACACCACACTTCCGACTCTGGGATTACCCGTGTCCGGCTTTATATTCACCGCCGGCCTCATCTGGTTCTACGACCGCAGACCTCACTTCGCCATTCCTGTCGGCCTCGGTGTAAGTCTACTTTTTTATTATGTATTCATCAAAGTTCTCCAGATGCCCTATCCCTTGGGAATTTTGAATTGATCATATCATAGTTTGTCTATTGACCAATAATTTCCATTCCGTGAGCAAACTTCAAGAGGCCACATGATATGGATTTTTCCTTCGCCTATCTTTTTAATGGATTTCTAGCAGCCCTGTCGCCCCTCAATATCCTCTTGGCGATGGTCGGCTGTTTGTTCGGAACCTTGGTCGGTGTTCTGCCCGGCATAGGTCCCACCAGCGGCATAGCCATCCTGTTGCCCCTGACCGCGCAGCTCGGCGACCCCACCGGCTCCATCATCATGCTGGCAGCCATTTATTACGGTGCCATGTACGGGGGGTCCACCACGGCCATCATGGTGAACATTCCCGGTGAAGCTTCCTCCGTATGCACCGCCATCGACGGTTTCCAGCTGGCGAAGCAGGGACGCGGCGGCCCCACTCTGGCCATCTGCGCCATTTCCTCCTGTGTGGCCGGTACGTTGGGCGTCATAGGTCTGAGCTTCTTCGCTCCGCCTCTGGCAAATCTCGCCCTCAAATTTGGTCCCCCGGAATATTTTTCCCTGATGTTCATGGCCTTGGCCCTCATTATCAGTCTCGCTGGCAACGCTCTGCTCAAAGGCCTTACGGCCGCCAGTTTCGGCCTGCTTATCTCTTATATAGGCCAGAATCCGTTGACCGGTACCAGCCGCCTGACCTTTGGCAGCCTGGATCTGATGGGGGGTATCGACTTCATCAGCATCATCATCGGGCTCTTTGCCATCAGCGAAGTGTTCGTCAACGTGGAAAAGAATACCCGTTATATGTTGGAAAATACCAAAGTGGACTGGAAGCCGAAGTGGGCCGAAGTGCTTTACTGCCGCTTCGCCATGATACGGTCCGCTGTCGTCGGCTTTTTCCTCGGACTGCTGCCCGGATGCGCGCCTGCGGTGACGACGTTCATCGCCTACGATATTGAAAAAAGATTCTCAAAACATCCTGAAAAGTTCGGCCACGGTGCCATTGATGGTGTGGCCGCCGTGGAAGGTGCCAACAACGCCACCTCCAGCGCGGGCTTCGTACCGCTTTTTGCCTTCGGTCTTCCCACCGGATCCGCCATGGCCGTTCTGCTCGGCGGCTTCATGATGTACGGCCTGACTCCCGGCCCCATGCTGTTCCAGGAAAACCCCGATTTCGTATGGGCCATCATCGCCAGCATGTACATCGGTAATCTCATGTGCCTTATGCTGAACCTTCCCCTCATCGGACTCTGGGCCAGAATCGCCATCATTCCCTTCCCTGTGCTAGGTCCGCTAATTCTGATCTTCTCGGTGATCGGAGCCTACAGCGTCCGTTTCCAACTGTTCGATGTGTGGATGACCCTCGTTTTTGGCGTCATCGGTTACTTCATGCGCAAGTTCCGTTTCCCCATGGCTCCGCTCATCTTGGCCGTCGTGCTCGCGCAGATGATGGAAACCTCGCTCTCCCAGTCGCTGATGCTGTCTGACGGAAGTCTGAACATTTTTTTCAGCCGTCCCATTTCCGCCTTCTTTATGGTGCTGGGCATAGCTGCCATCATCCGCGGCCTGTGGCGTCAGTACAAGTGCAATTCGCTGGAAGAAGCCTGTGAGAGCGACGACTAGAAACGGTAGGTCTACACCATTCAATATGTGGGGAGTGAAAACCGCATCGCTCGGAACATTCCGGGAATGCCTTTTCCATATCAATTTTATACTTGCATATCTTATATAAGATATGTTATAGTCCACATATTCCAAACAACCTCAAAGGAGGCACAGATGTCCGTACAGTTTTTGGTCCATCAGGACGGCGACAGCGTCGGCGTCATTACGGTAGAGGGGGTCAAGGCCGGTCAGGAACTGGAAGGCTGGGTCATGAAGGAAGACTACCTCATCAAATTCACCGTGCTCGATGATATTCCGATCGGCCATAAGGTTGCCCTCAAGGACCTGAACGTGGGCGACACCGTCATCAAATATGGTGTGGATATCGGCAAGGTCGTCGCTCCCATCAAGAAGGGCGAACATCTTCATGTCCATAACGTCAAGACCAAGAGGTGGTAATCATGGATCTCAAGAATACGAAAGTCATGGCCTATCGCCGCGAGAACGGCAGAGTCGGCGTACGCAATCACGTCATCATTCTGCCTCTCGATGATCTTTCCAACGCCGCGTGCCTGGCCGTTGAAGCCGCCGTCAAGGGAACCATGGCCCTGCCTCATCATTACGGACGTCTCCAGTTCGGCGCCGACCTTGAACTGCATTTCCGCACTCTCATCGGTCTGGGCAGCAACCCCAACGTGGCTGCCGTGATCGTCATCGGCATCGAACCTGAATGGACCAAGGTCATCACCGACGGCATTGCCAAGACCGGCAAGCCTGTGTTCGGCTTCTCCATCGAACAGCACGGCGACCACAACACCATCTGTGAAGCTTCCCGCAAGGCCAAGGAACTCGTGCAGTACGCTACCGAGCTGCAGCGTGAGGAATGCTCCATCGACGAGCTGTGGGTCTCCTGCAAGTGTGGTGAATCCGACACCACCTCCGGCATCGCAGCCAACCCCACCGTAGGCAATGCCTTCGACAAGCTGTACGAAAACGGCAACACCCTGTTCTTCGGTGAAACTTCCGAAATCACCGGCGGCGAACACCTGGTCGCCCAGCGCTGCCGCACTCCTGAAATCGCCAAGCAGTTCATGGATATGTGGACTGAATACAATGATTTCATCATTGCCAACAAGACCAACGACCTCTCCGATTCCCAGCCTACCAAGGGCAACATTCTCGGCGGTCTGACCACTATCGAAGAAAAGGCTCTGGGTAACATTCAGAAGATCGGTAAGAAGTGCATGGTCGACGGCTGCCTCGACTACGCGGAAGCCCCCACTCATCCCGGACTGTGGTTCATGAACTCCTCTTCCGCCGCTGCCGAAATGGTCACCCTTGTGGCTGCCGCCGGAGCCGTGGTTCACTTCTTCCCCACTGGTCAGGGCAACGTCATCGGCAATCCCATCCTGCCGGTCATTAAAATTTCCGCCAACCCCCGCACGGTTCGTACCATGAGCGAACATATCGACGTGAACGTCAATCCGCTCATGCGCCGTGAAATGAACCTTGACGAAGCTGGCGATCTGCTCCTCGAGATGATGGTCCGCACCTCCAACGGTCGCTTTACCAGCGCCGAGGCTCTGGGGCATCGCGAAATCGTTATGACCAAGTTGTATCGCAGCGCCTAATATTCCTTCTCTCCTTCCTCATTTTTGGAAGAAAAACGGCGAAGCTTTCCATTTGGGAAGCTTCGCCGTCAAGGATACACGGAGTTGACAGCCGTATCTTCGATAAAGGATAGGTGTTACAAGTCAGTATGGTAACAATGATGGATCGTGAGAACGCGACTGCGACGGATCTCAACCACCTTCCCATCAATATCAAACGCTTTTCTTCGGATTTCCAGCAAAGGGCAGACTTCAGAAAGACGTAGACTTTTCATATCCAACGGATCCGACATCACCGCTTGGAGACTTTCCGTCGCTTTGGCGATGAGAATATCGAACTGCTGAAAGTAATACTCGTAAAGAGTATTCGGCAGCTTATTGAGATCACAAGGAAAGCCGGGGAAGCGCTTGGAAGGGAGAAGTATGAACTCATTGATTACCGGCTGCTCGTCCAGCACTCGGATGCGATGAATACGTATAATGGCATCGCCATCTTCGATGCCCAGCGCTATTGCTTCTTCCTTTTTTGCCATATCATATTGGGTGGAAGTCATCTGTGAAAGAGGATACACTCTCTTTCCGTCATCATCGTAAAGCCTGAAAAAAGGAAATAAAGCCCCGTCAGAGTCGAGAACGGCGACGGCCGTTCCCTTGCCCTGAAAGCGGACGAGTTTTTTTTCCAGAGCGAGTTCGTTCAAGGCCTTGCGTAGTGTTCCTTGGCTGACTCCGTACTCGGCCGCCAGCGCCGTCTCACTGGGCAAAAAACTCCCAGGTCCCCACTCCTTCGCAACTATCCGGCTGAGGATGGAAGATTTTATCTGCGCGTACAGAGGAATGGACGTTACTTTTGTCATGAATTTGATACCATTTTAGGTTGAATTGTTTTATAATTTTAATGCATCTTGATATTTTGTCAAGCATTATTTTTCATTGCCATCCCATAATTTTACACGGGAGATAAGTATGGACACCATAGTCATCACTGAGTTCATGGATTCCAATGCTGTTGAATCTTTAAAAAAAGAATTTAACGTTATCTATGATAAGACTCTTGTTGATAGACCTGATGAACTTATAAAACATATCACCACGTGCAGTGCCATTATTGTAAGAAATAAGACTCAGGTGCGCGAAGCACTGCTTGACGCTGCAAAGGAACTTCGTGTTGTAGGAAGGCTTGGTGTAGGACTTGATAATATAGATGTAGAGGCATGTAAGAGTAGAAATATCACTGTTATTCCTGCAACCGGAGCCAATAACGTTTCTGTTGCAGAATATGTTATGGCCGGTCTGCTCATGCTGGCCCGAGGCTGCTATCAGAGTCTCAATGAAGTGGCCGACGGCAAATGGCCGCGCGAACG
Organism: Mailhella massiliensis; assembly: GCF_900155525.1. Classification (NCBI taxonomy): domain Bacteria; kingdom Pseudomonadati; phylum Thermodesulfobacteriota; class Desulfovibrionia; order Desulfovibrionales; family Desulfovibrionaceae; genus Mailhella; species Mailhella massiliensis. The sequence continues at coordinate 559,114 of NZ_LT706952.1, read as the reverse complement.
CATGTCCTCCGGCGGAGAAATCTTCGGCAAGACGCTCGGCCTGCTCGGATTCGGCGGTATTGCCCGCGACGTGGCGAGCCGTGCTAAAGCCTTCGGCATGAATGTGATCGCCTATGATCCTTTCATAGCTGCCGATGCTCCGGTGTGGAAGGAACACGATGTGACGCCTGTTTCCATGGATGAACTTCTTGCAGAATCCGATGCCATAAGCTTGCATGTTCCGCTGACCGACAGTACCAGAAACATGTTCAACGAACAGCGTCTGGCCGCCATGAGGAAGGGAGCCTTCCTCGTCAATACGGCCCGCGGCGGTATCGTGGATGAAGCGGCGCTGGCGCAGGCCCTTATTGATGGAAGACTCGGCGGTGCCATGATCGACGTTTTCGGGAAGGAACCCCTGCCCGCGAACTCTCCGCTCGCCGTGGCTCCTCATTGTCTGCTTACCCCCCACATTGCTGGGGTCACGCGCGAATCCAATACGCGTGTCAGCTCCATGATCGCCGAAAAAGTGGCTTCCGCGCTGAAATAAAAATCTGCAGCTCCGGTACATACCGGACTTTGAGGAACTTTTCATGAAACTTTCCTACAATGCCATGCGCGAGCTCGGTATAAAGGCATTCCTCTCTGCCGGTGTTCCCGACGACACGGCTTCGTGCGTCACCGACGCCCTTCTTCTCGCCGAACTGGACGGCATGCCCTCCCACGGATTTTCCCGTATTCCCTTTTATGTGGATCAGGCCAAAACCGGCAAGGTGAAGGCCGACGCCCGTCCCGTGGTTTTCAATCCTACTCCCGCCGTCGTCTGCGTGGACGCTTGCAACGGCTATGCCTTTCCCGCCATCAACGAAGGATTGAAGGCGGCCATTCCTCTGGTCAGAGAGTTCGGCATTTCCATGGTTGGCGTTCGCCGTTCGCATCACTGTGGCATGCTCGGTCACTATGTTGAACGCATAGCCCGGGAAGGCCTCATCTGTCTTGCCTTTTCCAACACTCCTTCCGCTATGGCTCCTTGGGGAGGAAAGCTTCCCAGCTACGGAACCAATCCTCTGGCCTTCGGTTGCCCCAGAAGCGGCGAAGATCCCATCGTGGTGGATATGTCCTTGAGCAAAGTGGCCCGCGGTAAGATCATGAATGCCAAGCAGAAGGGTGAAACCACCATTCCCGAAGGCTGGGCCTTGGATGAAACCGGTCAGCCCACCACCTCTCCTGAAGCAGCCCTCAAGGGTACCATGGTACCCTTGGGTGATGCCAAAGGAGCCGCGCTGGCCCTCATGGTGGAAATTCTTTCCGCCTCCCTCACCGGCTCCAACCATGCCTTTGAAGCCAGCTCTTTCTTCGAAGCCGAAGGGCCCGCTCCGGGCATCGGCCAGAGCTTTATCATTATTGATCCTGAAAAGATGAATCCCCAGTTCCCCGCTACGCTGGAACGCCTGGTGGCGCATATTCTTTCCCAGTCCGGCACCCGCCTGCCCGGTTCCCGCCGCTTCGCCTTGCGTGAATCCAGACGTGGACAGGATCTGGAACTGCCTGATGCGCTGTACGAAAAGATTCTTGCACGCATCCAGAAGTAGGCATGGATCGAGCAAGTCGGACCTGTCACTACATACGTACAAAATGGGGGCCCACCGGCATAGCCGGTGGTTCCTCTTATGCGCCTGTAAGGCTCTCTTACCAGCCGCGCCCTAACAGGCGCATGTACGATCTGACATCTGCATTTCTGTTACCGGCGGCCCGTAAACGGGCTTCCGCCATACGGGATGCCCAACTGTTCTCCGAATGTATCCTCAGCCAGCTGATGCCTGATGTACTCGGCTATCTTTGCCTTATTCTTGCCCACCGTATCACCATAGTAACCTCGGCACCAGAACTCCCGATTACGATATTTGAACTTCAGCTCACCGAACTGCTCATATATCATCAGGCTGCTCTTTCCTTCCAAATATCCGACAAACGCCGATACACTCATCTTGGGCGGTATCTCTAGCAACATATGGATATGGTCGGGACAACATTCTGCTTCTACTATGCTCACTCCCTTCCACTCACATAATTTTCGCAATATTTCTCCTATGGCCCTTTTCTTCTCTCCATAGAAAACCTGTCGGCGATATTTTGGTGCAAAGACTATGTGATATTTGCAGTTCCATTGCGTATGCGCCAACTTCTTTGTGTCACCCATTGTGACCTCCTTTTGATTTGCTTGTGGGCGCAGTTGCCAGACCGCACCTCCTTCTTAGCAAATCAAAAGGAGTGGTTATCACTTACGCATAACTATAAGTTTTCGGGAACCCCCAGCCTAGCTGGGGGTTTTCTTTTTAACCAATCAAACCGCCCCTTGAAGGGGCGGTCCTGACTGTCTTCTAAAGCAGACCGATGGGCACTGCGATGCCGAGCATGGCGACCACCATGACTCCAACCCACACCAGAGAGATGATGCAGCCGGGCTTGAAGAGGTCGTACATCTTGTAGTATCCGGCAGGGAACGTGACGAGGGGGACCGGTCCCAGGGGAAGCAGCAGCGATGCGGAAACGCTGAACCCCAGAGGGATGGCCAGCAGTGCCGGATTGATGCCCTTCATCGAAGCCAGGCTGACCAGCGTGGGCAGCAGCACGGCCACAATGGCAGTGTTGACCGGAATGAGGAGATGAACGGCAATGGTGAACACGCATACGGCTGCAATGATGCCTGCCACGGGCAGCATAGTGATGTTGCCGAGGCAGGTTTCGGCCAGCCAAAGACTGCCGCCTTCCTGCCAGATTATCTTGCCTATGGCGGTGGAGGCGCCTATGAGCATAAGAATGTCCCAGCCCACTCTGTTTCTGTCCTTCTTCCATTCAATGAGGCCCATGTTGGGAAGGCAGAACAGCGTGGCGGCTATGACGGCTATGACCGGCAGAGGCGTGTGGTGGATGGAATCGGTCGCCCAGAGCGTGAAGTTGATGAAGAACACGATGATGTAGTTCCATTCCTTTCTCGTAATGGGACCGAGGCACTCGTAGTCGTTGCATATGGCTTCTATGCCCTTGAGCTCCGTAAGTTCCGACGGATAAGTTTTCTGTAGGATGAACCATGTAGCTACGATGAGAACGAGGGCCATGGGTATGCCTATGACGGACCAGTGAAAGAAGGAAACGGAAATGTTTGCCGTGGACTGCAGAAGCGTGAGCGTCATCACGTTCATGGAGGAGCCGGAAGGGGTGCCTATGCCGCCTATGAGGCTTGCCAGAGGCAGACCGAGCATGAGCGTACGGCCGAAATTGCTTTCACCGGGAACGCATCCGTTCTTCTCAAGCAGCATCAGTCCTACGGGATACATCATGGCGATGGCCGGAATATCGGCAAGCACCATGGATATGATGGTTGTAACAAGCATAAGATAAAAGGAAAGCTTGCGGGGATTGCCCTTCGACTTCATCGTGGTCCAGAGTACGATGCGCTGGCACAGACCGGAGTTCTGAAAAGCAATGGCATTGCAGAACATGGCAAACACGAAGAAAATCGACGGATCGGCGAAGTTGGCCATGACCTTGGGCAGTTTGACCAGTCCAAGAGGAACGGTGAGTACCGTGAAGAGCACGGAAGCCAAGGCCAGCGGAAGCAGATCCAGACTCCACGTGAGCACGGCGCACACCATGAGGGCCATGGCCTTCTGCGCCGTGGGTTTGAGTTCATCCCCCACGGGAATGTTGGACAGCACCAGATAAAGGCAGATAATCCCCAGGATGCACAACCATTTTTTCGTATTCTGCGACATGACGTATCTCCTCGGAAGAACTACAGATTGAACAGCGCTCTGGCGTTGTCGCGGCCTATCTTCACACGAACGTCCTCGGGAATTTCCGCGTTGTCGAACCATGTGGAGGCATCTTCCACGGTTTCAAAAGGATAGTCGGTGGAAAACATGACGCGCTCCACACCCATTTCGGCAATGGTATTGATGAGCGCGGGCGTGCTGCAGAAACCGCTGGTGGTTACGTACACGTTTCTTTTCAGATATTCCTGAATCGTGAGCTTGAAGGGGCGCGGCCGCGGGTCGCGGTTCAGCCTGTTCTGGGTGCGCCAGGAATGGAAGGGAACGCATTCGCCAAGATGTCCCACGATGAGCTTGAGCTTCGGATACTCGTCGAAAATGCCCGAACAGAGCAGACGCAGCATGTGCGTGGCCGTTTCCACGGTAAAGGCCCAGGCGGCAGCCATGAGCCAGGGATGCCCGTCATAGATTTTCCGTTGATCATTCATGGGATTTCTCGGATGCAGATAAAAGGGCACGTCCAGTTCCTGCATTTTGGCCCAGAAGGGCCGGTAACGCTTGTCATCAAGATACACGGCCGTATCCGGAGAACCGATCTGGGAGTAGCCGTTGACGAGAGTACCCTTGAATCCGTAATCCTTGACGCAGCGTTCCATCTCATCAATGGCAGCGTCGGGATCCTGCATGGGCAGGGCCGCAAAGCCGCGGAAACGGTCGGGGCGCCGGGCTATGCATTCCGCCAGATGATCGTTGCAGCGCCGGGCCAGATCCACGGCTTCCCGGGCGTTGTAGGTTTCCTGTATGGCCGGAGAATTCAGGGACAGAATCATGAGATCCATCCCGTACTTGTCCATTTCGGCCACGCGCATGTTTAAAATATCGAGCAGCTTCTTCTTTCTCTCTTCGGCGTTCTTCAGACCCGCGGGAATGTGTCCCACCGTTTCCTCAACGGCAAAGTGTTCTTCCAGACCTATCTTGCCCAGCATGGCAGTCCTCCCCATGAAATGTTCAGTTGGAAAAAGCGTTCATCCTGGCGGCGGAAGGCTCACAGCCCCCAGCGCTCGCGCCAGTTCGTATGCACGGTGCCGTTTTCCTGCCAGACCTGCAGGAACTTGTTGCTCAGAAGCGGATTGGTGAACGTGTAGTCCGAGCGCAGATGCATTCCGCGGCTTTCCTTGCGTTCCCGCGCCGCGTGCATGATGATCTCGCCGTTGTCCATGAGGTCGAGCGCCTCTACGGCGCGTATGAGCTCATGCGCGTTGCGGACGCTTACGGAGGCTATGGATTCCTTGCGCAGATCGCCCAGATACTTCAGACCGGCCTTGAGCAGATTTTCCGAACGCACGTTGTAGGGACCGGCAGCGGCATAGGAGGCCATGATCTGCTGAAGACCGAGATTGGCTTCCTTCCAGGTGCCGCCGTTCTTTCTTTCCATAAGGCTGCTGTAAAGCTCCGCCCGTTCCTGCACCCAGGCCGAGTGCTCCACTTCCCGGAAACTGCCCTGCTGCACCGTGGAGGCGGCGTGATTGCCGCAGATCCAGCCGTAAACGGCGGCGCCGGAAATATCCGAACGGAAGTTGCCCACCATGTCGCCCGTGCCGTAGAGACCGGGAATGGAAGTTTCACCGTTGATGTCCACCTCGAGTCCGCGGCCGATGAGATGCGGTTCGTACTGCATGAATTCAAACGCGTGCTTCGTCACGTCGAGGCCGGAACGCTTCATGTAGTCCACAACGGTGGTCAGGCCTTCGCTGATCATGCCCTGCTTCATGAAGTCCAGATCGTCCTGGCTTATGCCCGTGCAGTCGATGTAGGCGGGGCCGGTGCCGTTGCGCAACACGTCGGTATAGGCCGTGTTCCACACGTCGCAGGTAATGTCGCCTATGTAGCGGGTGGCCTGTTCCACAAAGGGGCCGAGCAGTCTGCCGTCGGGATAGCGGTACACGCCTATCCAGGTGGACTTGCCTGCGCGGGCAAAAAACTTGGGTCCGGCATGCCTGTTGGGCATTTCCATGTTGACCATCTTTGCGCCCACGCGCCACGCCTGCGCCTGAGCCGCCCCCGTGCAGGCCGGACAGAACGCCGTGTTGAACGGACTGCCCGGAGTGCCGGCTGCGGGATACAGTCTGTTTGCCGTGCCCGTGGCCAGAATGACCTTTTTGGCGCGGATCAGGCGGAATGCGGGTTCCTCACTGCTGACATCGAGCGCCAGCGCGCCGGCTATTTCTCCGTCTGCGGTAATGAGTTCCACCACGGGAGTGTGATTGAGAATCTTCGCGCCCGCCTTTTTGGCCTGCGCCGTAAGAATCTGCTTCTGATTGTGACCGTCGTATTTCAACCATATCCTAGGGCGGCCCGGGAAGGCGTGTCCCATGAATTCATAATCCGGCCCGAAGGGACGCATGTTTATGCCCCACTCCAGCCACCTGTCGGCCATGGCTATGGATTCCTGCAGAAAACGAAGCGTCAGCTTGGGATCGTGAAAACCACCTATCTGACTCTGAAAGGTTTCCTGCAGAATGGGCATGATGTCGTTGCCGTGAGCCTTGGGATAATAGCAGAGGAAGTGATCGTTGCCCGTGGCGCCAGAGCCGGAACGTCTGGAGTCGGACTTTTCCGCCACCAGCGTATCCGCTCCGAAGCGGGCCGAAGCTATGGCCGCGCAAAGACCGCCTATGCCGCCGCCAACGATGAGCACATCCGTCGTTATCGTATCTTTAAAACCTATCATAACTTTCTCCTGAGTCCTAACTTTATGAAAGTATGGTCTCTGCAAAAAGCGTCACCACATGAATGTCGATCAATATTTCCACATATCATGACGCCATGTTATTCTTCATAATGCAGATTATCTGTGAAGACTGTCTGCATCGATATGAAGCATCATGTAATTGATGGGAAGCCTCAGCTCTATGGCTTTTTGAGGACAGTCAAGAACACAAGCATTGCAGTGCCAGCACTCCTCAGGATAGGCCACGATGGGAGTTTGTCCTTTGGAATAGGTAAAAATATTCAAGGGACATATGCTTGCGCACATGCCACAGTGAGAACACTGTTCCGCGTTGATGATGGGAGGCATACGTTTCTCCTGATGCTGCTTGTTGAATGCGTGCCTTGTGGCCGCGTTACTTGCGCTTTAAAGAGCAAAAAGTATGCCAAATTTTTTTTATTTGCAATTTCAATATATTATTGTTTTTTATCCGTTTGACTAATCTTGTCGCGTTAAAAATATTCAAGTATTGTCATTAAAAATTAATAGTAAAAATTGACATTTTCCGCACAGCCGAACAAAAAAAACAACGACGGAACGAATGAAGCGCATCGTCGGCATACGAGCGGAACGACTTTCAAAAACATGCGGGACATCATGGACAAAAAGCATCTGTTCGAATCAACCGTTGCCGCAGAATCGTGCGTAGCCATGTACAGAACCAGCGGTCTGCGCAACCTGCTGCTGTTTCTTCTGGACCTGCTGCAGCAGTATCTGCCCGTGGCGCGCATAAACGCACTTTACTGCACCATAAATGCCGACGTCATAGTCACCATGTCGGATACGAACAAAATCAACGTCTCCAATAAATTTGCTGTGGCCGGTCATCTACCGCCACTCATTCTGCGGGAACGCATCACCGAAGATATTCTTCTGGGCGACATCAAGTCCGTCATATCGAAAGATGAAAAAATAGACCCGACATTCGAGTACGACATGCCTTATCTTTTCCATAACTCCATGTTGCGCATTCCCATTTTTCAGTCGACCTCGTCCGTGTTTCTCATGTGTCTGTGGTCCAAGGAAAACAATGCGTTCGGGCCGGACGATCTTGAAGGCATTCGCCAGCTTCTCTCTCCTCTTGCCGAAGAGCTGAAAATAAACCTCTCCGGCATAGATCTCGACGACCGGAAGGCGCAGAAACGTGTGGAAGAAAGCGGCAGGGAAAAAGTAACGCAGTGTCCGGGACTGCATAACGTCAAGCTGCGGGTAGAAGCCGTGGCTGATGTGGATACCACCGTGCTCATTCTCGGCGAGACGGGTGTCGGCAAAGAAGCCGTGGCCGACATGATTCATGAACTGTCGCAGAGAAAAGACGGCCCCTTCATTAAGGTGAACTGTGGAGCTATTCCTCCGAGCCTTGTGGACAGCGAGCTTTTCGGCCATGAAAAAGGCTCCTTCACCGGAGCTCTGACCTCTCGTGCGGGGTACTTTGAAATGGCCGGGGGCGGCACGCTTTTTCTCGACGAAATAGGCGAGATGCCGAAGTCTGCTCAGGTACGCCTGCTCAGAGTGCTGACGGACGGAACCATACGCCGCGTGGGCGGTACGCGCGCTTTTCCGGTAAACGTGCGCATCATTGCGGCTACGCAGGAAAATCTCATGGACAAGCTGGATACAGGGCGTTTCCGGCGCGATCTGTGGTATCGACTTTCCGCCTATCCCATCATCGTGCCGCCGCTGCGCAGGAGACTCAGCGACATTCCCGTGCTTTTAAACTACATTCTCATGAAAAAAAGCAAGAAACTCGGTCTGGCTTTCGTGCCCGAGGCGGACGAGGGGGAATTGAACGCCCTGTGTCGCTACGACTGGCCCGGCAACGTGAGGGAACTGGAAAACGTTGTGGAGAGAGCCCTGCTCATAAGCAGGGCGCAGCGAAAGAAAACGCTTCACTTCGACCTTGCCCCGTGGACGGCTCGTACGTTGTCTCCGAAAATGCAGACCGCAGGACAGTCGTCGCAGGTCGAAAAAGCGGACTGGCCTTCACTTCGGGAACATGAAGACGACTATATCGCCGATGTGATACGGCACTGCAATGGCAAGCTTTCCGGCGCGGGCGGCGCAACGGATATTTTGAAAATTCAGTACAACACCTTGAAATCACGTATGAGAAAAATGAACTTTTCTTTGTCCGACACCAAGGACTGACTTTTCCGGCAACATTGCGGCAAGGCGGAACGCCAGGATAGTCCCGCACATTTCTTTATTATATTGATTATAAATCACTTTTATCCTGCACATCGTGAATTTATGCGACACTTACATAGTCATTTCGTATAGGCTAGATGTCGTTCTTTGGCCATAAAAAACACCTTTTCGAAGTAGACGAGAGCTTGAAACGCTCTGTCTTATCGAAAAGGTGTTTTTCAGGTAACTTTTTTGTGGTTCAGCCACCAAGCGGGAGAGTTTCTGCTTCGGTAGCCATTACTCCATCAGCCGCCTGAAGGCATTAAAACGACATGAGCGCGAAAGCGTCCAAGACGTTTTTCTGGGCTATTAAAAAGACACGGTTACGGGCTTTACTTTTGCGAGATCCTTTTCATACGTGAAGCTTGACAGGAAGAACGCCAGAGCAGAAATCATGTAGCTTCCAGTGATAAACAGCATGCTGGTCTCAAGAGAGAACATGTCGGAAAGCACTCCGGTGAGAAGAGCACCGAAACCATTACCAAGTGCATTCTGAACCAGCACAATCAGGCTGGTAGCAGTTGCCCTCTGCTGAGGCTGCGACAGGTTAAGAACCAGAGCATAGCCGAGGGTGATGACAGAGGCAGTGAACAATGTATGGAATGCAAGCAGGGCAATCTGACCGGCACTTCCGGGGACGATCATACCGAACGCCAGAGCCGTCATGCCGAAGCCGAGGAGCAGAGTAAGTGCCTGCACCCGAAGAGCATAAGGGGTACCTTTCTTGAACAGGTAGTCAAGAATGGGACCGCCGATCAGAGTGGAAAAAGCTGGGTGTGTCTGCAAACCATCTTCGTGAAAATAGGGAATCCAGGTTAGGTAAGGTTTTCATCGTGTTACGACAGGGAAATGTGCTACTATGACATCCCTGAAGACCTCTGGCTCAGACTTGAGCCTATACTGCCGACAGAAGGTTCTCCTCGTGGAGGACGACCGACTGGTGACGTCAGAAACTTTCTCAATGCTGTACATTGGATGCTGTGAACCGGATCTCCATGGCGAGCTTTGTCAAAGAAATATGGTTCATGGAAAAAAGAGGATATCTGACTGCTATCCTTGAGCTTCTTACCTTACAGGCTGATATGAACTACATCATGATTGATGGGACATACGTTCATGCTCATAGACATAGTGCCGGAGCTCGACATACCGCTGGACACAATCATGCTCTCGGCCGAAGTCGTGGCGGTTTTACCTCCAAAATTCATGCGGTGGTGGATGCTCTCGGTAAGTCTATTGCAGCCTCCCGAAAACTCTACCTATCGTCTCAGCCTGACGGACGAAATCTGTCTGAAGACAGGCTATGCTTTCAACTTGCCAATCCTTGATGGTCAGGCTATAAAAAGATGGTCTGAGTAGCCTGAGGCTGTTCATGTTTTGTCGTTATCTTTCTATTTACATTGTGCGGACAAAGGTGCGGACATGAAAGAAAAAGAATTCTTACTATTAAAAATAACATCTTGATATAATTACATAAAATATTATCCTTAGAATAATAAATTTTCCTTTTTCATGAAAATGTCCCGAAGCGTTTTGCCCCGGCTCTGCTTTTTGGGGCAGGGCCGGGAAAGAGTGGGAAACACTGCGGCAACCCTTGCGCCGGGCGGCCGTTCTGTCAACAGCTTTGTCCCGCCGGGGAAATATCTCCGGTGCCGTGCGTCAGCGGAGCACTTCCTCTTCCTTCAGTCCGCCCCGGGCGAAAAGGTCTCCGGCAAGCTGATAGTCGGCCACGGTCCGTTCGAGCCGGGCGCGTTTTTCCTCCTCGTCGAGAGGTCCGCCCAGACCTTCGGCGCTGCTCCATGCCAGGACGGAACTTTCGCGCACGGGTTCAAGGGTGACGAGTCCGCCTTCCTCAAGTCTGCCGAGTATCTGATAGGTGCTTATCCAGGCGCGGCCTTCTCCGGGACGCAGGGAAAGAATGCTTCTGCCGAAAAAGCCCGAACGGTAGCTCCAGCCCAGCAGGTCGAACAGCGTGGGGGCAATATCCGCCTGGCTGCACAGGGTGTTCACCTTCCGGGGAGCGATGCGGCCGGGGGCGTAGATCATGGCCGGAATGAGGTAGCGCTCCGGCGGAAGGTCGGTATGTCCCGCTGCGCCGGAGGTGTGGTCGCCCGAGATGACGAACACCGTGTTGCTGAACCAGGGCCGTTTCGAGGCTTCCCGGAAAAAGGCCCCGATGGCGTAGTCGGTATAGGCCACGGCTCCCGCCCTGCCCGTGCCGGAAGGAATGGATACCCTGCCTTCCGGGTAGGTGAAGGGGCGGTGGTTGGAGGTGGTGAGCACGAACTGATGAAAGGGGCGCCCCGTGCGGAAGCTTTCGTCGGCCTCGCGCAGGCAGGCGCGGAAAAGGTCTTCGTCGCACACGCCCCAGGCGTTGGTGAAGGTGATGTCTTCATTTTTCATGGAGGCGCGGTCCACGATGCGGAAGCCGTTGCCCGAGAAGAAGGCGTTCATGTTGTCGAAGTAGCCGAAGCCTCCGTAGAGAAAGGCGGTGTCGTAGCCCTGCGCGCGAAAGACGGAACCTGTGGAAAAAAGCCCTTCGCAGCCCGGCCTCCGCACGATGGAGGAACCGGGCGTGGGCGGCAGGGAAAGGGTGAGCGCCTCGATGCCGCGCACCGTGCGCGTGCCCGTGGCCCGGAGGTTGGAGAAAAAGAGGCTTTCCTCCACCAGGCGGTTCAGGTTGGGCGTGTTTTCTCCCAGAAGGTCGCTGCCGAGGCTTTCCACCACTATCTGCACGACGTTGGGCTTCCATGCCGGGCGGGAAGAGGAAATGTCGCGCCGTACCGTACCGGCATCGTCAATGAAGCGCGCGCCGGGTTCTGCGGTTTCTTCGCGCACCAGCCGGGCGGCCCTGCCCTCATCCAGCACGGGGTAGAATTCGCGGTAATCGAGGCTGTTGTGCCGGTAGGCGGAAAAGAGCGACCACACGCCGTTGGCGGCAAGTTCCCGCTGCACTCTGTCGGGGGAGGAAGCGGGCGTGTGGAAGAAGGCCGCGCATACCAGGGCAAGGTATGCCGCGGCAAGCCATGCGGGCCGGGGGGCGGAGAGGTGCGCCTTCTTTGCCGTTCCGCGCATGGCCCATACGGCAAACATCGCGCCGCAGGCGGCCACGGCGGAGAGCAGAGGAATCACGGGGTAGGATTCTTTGATGTTCTTCAGCACCTCCGTGGTGTAGATGAGGTAATCCACGGCGATGAAGTTGAAGCGGCTGGAAAATTCCTCCCAGAACAGCGTTTCGGCCACCGCGCCGAAAAGAAAGGCGCAGGCGTACAGCCAGAAGACGAACGCGGCGGCAGCGCGGCCCGCCCTGCCGGTGAAGAGATTTTTCTTCAGCAGCACGAGCGCCATGAGGGGCATGGTGAGCAGCACATAGGGGAAGATGTCGTTGAAGGCGCCCTTCAGGTACAGCATGACCAGCGTCCCAAGGGGGAAGGATGCGTCGAGAGTGCGGTGCGCCATGAAAATAAGCGCGGTTCTCACCGCGGCGTTGACGAGCAGCCAGAGAAGCAGCAGCGAACCGAGATAGCGGCCCCGTACGCTCATGCCGAGGGGACGGAAAAATCGTATGCGGGAAAACATGAAAATCTCCTGCGGGTTGCAATATGGGAAAAGTATAGAATCGGTGCATGAAAAAGGGGATAACTGCCGGTGTAACAAAGCGTAACGGCAAAAAAACACACCTTCTCGTTCAGAAAATGGTACGAGTGAAGGGAATGGATATTCCGTTTTTCATGAAAATAAGGAAGAATATAAAGCAAAGGTAACGTAGTGTAACTGATTTTATGCGTTTTATGTGAGTTTTGTGATAAAAGTTATACAGGGAATTTTTGTATAATATGTAACGAAGCGTAACAGCGCCTCCGGCCGCGTTGCCGCCGCCGTTTCCGGGTGTTACAGGAAAGGGAAAGAGTATTTCGTGTTGAAGGAAGGCGTGTGCGCCGCCGTGCGCGTCTGCCGTTTTGCTGCGGAACCTTTTCCGGGGGAACGCCTCCTTCTCTTTATTTTATATAAGGATGCGTCATGTTTCAGATGCTGATTATCGACGACGACAAGGAGCTGTGCCAGCTTCTGGAGGATTATTTCCGGCCGGAGCACATCGCCTGCCGCTTCGCCCACGACGGGCAGAGCGGTCTTGCCGCCATTCTTGAGGAAAAACCGGACATGGTCATTCTCGACGTCATGCTGCCGGAAAAGAACGGCTTTGAAGTGCTCCGCGCCGTCCGCAGGGACGCCCGGCTCTCGCGGCTTCCCGTGATCATGCTTACGGCGCGCGGCGATTTTTCCGACAGAGTGCGCGGGCTGGACGCCGGGGCGGACGACTATCTGCCCAAGCCCTTCAATCCCCGGGAGCTGCTTTCCCGCGTGCGGGCGGTGATGCGGCGCGCCCAGCCTTCCGCCGGGGAGGCCGGGGGCGACATACGGCTGGATGAAGGCGCCATGAAGGCGTGGAAGGGCGAGGAGGAGATTTCCCTGAGCGGTCAGGAATACCGCGTGCTGCGCGCGCTGCTTTCCTCGCCGGGCAGGGTGATTTCCCGCGATGCGCTGAGCCTTGCGGTATTCGGCCGCGAAGCCGTGCCCATGGAGCGGGGGCTCGACATGCAGATAAGCCGCGTGCGCCGCAAGCTGGGGCCGTATCCCGACGGTTCGGAACGCATACGCAGCATACGCGGCGTGGGGTACATGTACGCCATCCGGGGGGAGGAACATTCATGAAAAAGGCGTGGGGAAGGCTGGCCGCATTCTGGGATTCTCTGCCGCTGTTCCGCAAGATATACATCTGCGGCATCCTGTTCATCGGTTCCTTCGCCATACTCGGCGAATTCGGGGAATACGCGGCAAGCGATCTGCTGCAAAGCGGCGGAAACTCCTTCTCCTCCGCGCAGGAAATCTGCCTCTGGGTCGTTTTTACCTTCATTGTGGCCGCGCTGGAAGCCTATGTGCTCATCAGCGTGCTCAAGAACATCATGGGGCACTTCACCTCGGTGATACACCGGCTTTCCGGGGGAGACCTTTCGGCGCGCGTTTCGCCGGACATGGCGAACAGAAAGGATGAACTCGGGCTTCTGGCCCGGGCCTTCAACAGCATGGCCGAACAGCGGGAAAAGGAAAGGGTGAGGGAGAAGGCGCTCATTGCCGATGTGTCCCACGAACTGCGTTCGCCGCTCACGCGCCTTTCCGTTACGGTGGAGCTTCTGCGGAGGGAGAACGTTTCCCCCCGTCTGCTGGACAGGCTCTGCCTGGAAACGGAGCGCATGGATGCGCTCATCGAAAGTATGCTCGCCTATTCGCGCATGGAGGCGAGGCTGTGCTTTTCCTCCTTTGATCTGGCCGCTCTGGTGCGCGACGTGGCGGAGGATGTGCGCTTTGAAGGGAGTGTGCGCGGTTGCGAGGTGGAGGAGTTTCTTCCCGAGCGACTGCCCTTTGCGGGCGATGCGGACATGCTCCGCCATGCCGTGGAAAACGTGCTGCGCAATGCGCTGCGCTACACCCCGGACGACGGGCGCATCGTCATACGCCTCACCTCGCGCAGGCAGCGCTGCCTGCTGGTGGTGGAAGACCGGGGACCGGGCGTGCCGGAAGAGGCGCTGGAGAGGATATTCCGGCCCTTTTTCCGGGTGGACGCCTCGCGCCGCAGAGAAAGCGGCGGCACCGGCATGGGGCTTTCCCTCGCGGAACGCGCCGCCCATGCCCACGGCGGCAGAATATGGGCGGAAAACAGGGAGGGCGGAGGCCTTGCCGTGAACATGGAACTGCCCCTGAAGGTAAGGCGGGAAGGGGAGTGACTTGGCCTGCGGGCCTGACCGCGCCGCCTGGAATTTTTCCGGGAAGGGTGACGGCTGCTCCGGCGGGAGAGTTTTTTCCGCACGGGGAACGCCTTTCGTTGCGCCGCGGTCCCGGCAGGGGAAAAGGCGGAAGGTTCCCGCCGTCTTCTTGAAAGGGAGCGGCGTGTCGGTTATTCTGAAAAATGCCGCGCGGGCGTTTTGCCGCGCCCTTTATCAGGAAAGTATGAGGAGGCTGTGCATGAGCAAGGTGACGCTTGTTTATTTTTCCCCCACGGGCAACACGGAAAAGAGTCTGAAGGCCATGGCCCGCGGCCTGAGAGCGGAGGCCGACGTCGTGGACGTCACGACCGACGCTTCGACCGACATCGTCCGTTTCCGCGAGAACGACAGGGTGATCTTCGGCGCTCCCGTGTACGTCGGCCGCATTCCCACGGTGGCGCGGGAGAGGCTTGCCCGTTTCCGCGGGGTGCAGACCCCGTGCATCGTCACGGTAACCTACGGCAACCGTCATTATGACGACGCCCTTCTGGAACTTGCCGACATGGCGAGGGAACAGGGCTTCGTGGTGGTGGGAGCCGCGGCGCTGGTGGGCCGCCATACCTTCGGCGAAATTCAGGCAGACCGGCCTGACGGGGACGACCTTGCCGCCGACGGCGAGTTTGCGGCGCGCGCCTTTTCTCTGACAAGGGAAGTGAAGGATATCCCCGGCAACCGGCCCTACCGCGAAGGCGGGGGCGGGGGCAAGTTCCGTCCGCTCACCTCGGAAGAGTGCGTGCACTGCGGGCTGTGCGTGAAGCTCTGCCCCGTACATGCCATTGCGGACGACTACGAAACCGTGGCCGACACCTGTCTTTCCTGCTTCCGCTGCATACGCCGCTGCCCCAAGGGCGCGAAAAACATGGATACGGAAGCCTACCGCGGCTTTGCCTCCGCTTTCAGCGAAAAGCTGAAGGCACGGCGTGAAAACGAATATTACTGCTGACCGACTCCGTGCCTTCCGGCACAGGCAGAAAAAGGCCCCGAAAGGGGCTTTTTTCATGGCGGCCTGGCCGTTGCCTGCGTTTGCGTTTTTGCCTTCGTTCAGACAAGGTCCTCCCGGCGGGCCTGTGCTTTTTTTGCGTATTCCGTGGGCGTTTCGCCCTTTTCCAGTTCCTTTTCTAGCTCTTCGAGAATGCAGCGCAACAGTTTCGTCACGCTGAAGGGCGTTTTCGTTTCCGCATACAGCGAGGAGGCTATGCCCTCCAGCTCCGGGGGAATGGCGGAAGAGGGCACGTTGACGTTGACGCCTATGCCCACCACGGACCACTGAAGTTCCGTATTGTGAAACATGCTTTCCGCCAGTATGCCCACCACCTTGCGGTCATGGAGAAAAAGGTCGTTGGGCGCGCGCTGTTCCAGGCGTATGCCGCAGCCCTTCTCCACCGCGCGGGCGCAGGCCTCCATGGCGAGAAGGGGCAGAAGCGCCAGCTTTTCCGGCGGCAGATGCGGCTTCGTCAGCACGGAGAAGGAAAGGCTCCCCGGCAGGCAGAACCAGCGGCTTCCCTTGCTGCCCCGGCCCTCGTTCTGGCGGCGTGCCACCACCACAAGGCCTTCCTCCGCTCCGGCAAGCGCCTGCTGCGCGGCCACCTGATTGGTGGACCCCGTTTCCTTGAGCCATATCCATTCCTTTTTGCCGAGTATGCGGGTGCGTAGCCCCTCGCGCACGTCGTCCCCGGCCCAGGGGTCGGCGCGGGAAATGAGCCGGTAGCCCCGGCGCGGTACGGATTCGATGATGTTGCCTTCCCCGCGCAGGGAGTTGACGTGCTTGCTCACCGCCGCCCGGCTGATGCGGAAATCGCGGGAAAGCGCCTCCCCCGATATCCATTCCTCCCCTCCGCCCCGGGCAAGACTGTCCAGAATGCGGTTCCGCATGGGCATTTCCTCTCGCATCATCGCTGCTCCGTCCTGTGACTCTTCTTAAATGTCAACCTCAAATGTCAATGTTTAAGGTTGACATATTCTTTGCATCCGGTACAGACTGTGTCATCCTTTTTCATTAAACATCAGGGGCATCATGGACAGTCTGCTTGAAACCATACTCCGTCGTCTTCCCGGCGCGGGCAAGGCTCCGCTGCTTTCCCGCAGCGAGGCCGAGGCCTTCGTTTCCCTTCCTTCTTCCTCCACGGCGGACATGCTGGCCGTGGCCGGGGCGGTGCGCGCCATGTGCGCGCCGGACTTCTTCAACTGCGGCATCGTCAACGCCAAGTCGGGCCGCTGCCCGGAGAACTGCGCCTTCTGCGCCCAGTCAGCACATCATGAAACCGGTTCCGCTGTCTATCCTTTTGTGGGACAGGAAACGCTGCTGCAAAGGGCGGCCGAAGCCGCATCCCACGGCACGAAGCGCTTCAGCATCGTGGTAAGCGGCACCATGCTGGGCGAAGCCGACGTGGAACCTCTGTGTCGGGCGGTGGAGAGCATCATCAGGGAAACGGGCATGGCGGTATGCGGTTCGCTGGGGCTGCTCACGCCGGAACGCGCCCGCATGTACCGCGAAGCGGGCATGACCCGCTACCATCACAATCTGGAAACGGCGCGGAGCTTTTTCCCCCATATCTGCACCACGCACGAGTACGACGAGGATGTATCGAGCCTTGCGGCCGCACGCGGAGCGGGTATGGAGGTATGTTCCGGCGGCATCATGGGCCTTGGAGAAAGCCGGGCGCAGCGCGTGGAACTGGCCTGCACTCTGGCGGAACTGGACGTGGATTCCATTCCCATCAACTTTCTGAACGCCATCAAAGGCACGCGGCTTGAAAACATGCCCCGTCTCTCGCCGGAAGAGGCCCTGCGGAGCATCGCGCTTTTCCGTATCATGCATCCTGCAAAGGATATTCTCATTGCGGGCGGCCGTGCCCATGTGCTCGGCGAATGGCAGAGCTGGCTGTACGCGGCCGGGGCCAACGGCATGATGACGGGCGACTACCTCACCACGCCGGGCGCGTCCTTTGAAGCCGATCTTGCCATGATGCGCACCCTGGGAGTGGCCTGATGCGCGCCTTTTTCCTTACCGGCACGGATACCGACGCCGGCAAGACGGCGGTGACGGCGGGCCTTCTGGCCGCCTTTGCCCGCCTGGGAGTGAAGGCCTTTGCCGTCAAGCCCGTACAGACGGGCTGCACGGAGGAAAACGGCGTTTCCGTCGCGCCGGACGTGGCCTCCTGGCGCAGCGCCGGAGGGGAGGGCGAGGCCCTGTTTTCCTTCCGCGTGCCCTGTTCTCCGCACCTTGCTGCGAGCCTTGAGAAGAAAAGGCTCGATGCCTCCGCCGTGGCGGAGGCCTGCCGCGCGCATATTCTGCCGGGCAGGGTGACGCTTTTCGAGGGAGCGGGCGGGCTTTACGTTCCCCTGAACGGGGAAGAGTACATGCTCGACCTCATGCGGAAGCTCCGCCTGCCCGTGCTGCTGGTGGTGGCCAACCGCCTGGGCTGCCTGAACCATGCGCTTCTTTCGCTGGACGCGCTGGATCATGCGGGGCTCGATGTGGCGGGCATGGTGCTCTGCCGCACCACGCCTCCCGCCCATGCGGATGCGGGCACGTCGCAGGATGCGGAGGAGCTTATTCTCGGCGACAACGCCGTACGCCTTGCCGAGGAGGGGAAAAAGCGCGGCGTGCCCCTTCTGGCCGATATTCCCTACATGGAATCCTTTTCCCTTGCCGATACCCGGGCCGTGGACACGCTTGCCGCCACGCTGGAAGACGCGGCGCGCCTTCTGGCGGAAGACAAGGAGGAGGCCGCAGCCCGTGCGGCGCTTCTGGATTTCGACAGGGGGCATCTCTGGCATCCCTATACCTCGGCCGTGCGTCCCCTGCCTGCGCTGGAGGTGAAGGGTGCTTCCGGCGCACGGCTTGTTCTTGCCGACGACAGGGAACTTGTGGACGGCATGTCCTCCTGGTGGTGCCGTGTGCACGGCTACGGCAACATGCGCCTCGTGCGGGCGATTCAGCGGCAGGCCGCGCGGCTTTCCCACGTCATGTTCGGGGGTCTTACCCATGAACTGGCGGTGGAGCTGGGCCGCCGCCTGCTCCGCCTTCTTCCGCCGGGCATGGAACACATCTTTCTGGCCGATTCCGGTTCCGTGGCCGTGGAAGTGGCCATGAAAATGGCCGTGCAGTTCCATAAGGCCGCAGGCAGCGAGGGAAGGTTCCGCTTTGCGGCCCTGCGCGGGGCCTATCACGGCGACACGCTGGGAGCCATGTCGCTCTGTGATCCGGTCACGGGTATGCATTCGCTCTTTTCCGGCATACTGCCGAAACAGCTTTTCGTGGAACGCCCCTCCTGCCGGTTCGACGCACCGTATGATCCCCGCGCCTTCGACCCCATGGAGCGCGCTCTCCGTTCCCATGCGGGAGAACTGGCCGCCGTGGTGGTGGAACCGGTGGTGCAGGGAGCCGGAGGCATGTGGTTCTACCACCCCTCCTATCTGCGCGACCTGCGCGCCCTGTGCAACGAGCTCGGCATCCTTCTCATTGCGGACGAAATAGCCACGGGTTTCGGCCGTACGGGAAAAATGTTCGCCTGCGAATGGGCGGGCATATCGCCCGACATCATCTGCGTGGGCAAGGCGCTCACCGGCGGCATGATGACCCTTTCGGCCGTGGCGGCCACGGCCCGCGTGGCGCAGGTGATTTCCGGGGCGGACCCGGTGCGCGGCGGGGGCGTGTTCATGCACGGGCCTACCTTCATGGGCAATCCTCTGGCCTGCGCCGTGGCCTGCGCGAGCCTCGACGAACTGTGCGCCTCGCCCTGGCAGGCGCGCGTTTCGACCCTGGAAAAGCGCCTTGCGCGCGGGCTTGAACCGTGCCGTTCCCTGCCCGGCGTTGCCGATGTGCGCGTACTCGGCGCCATCGGCGTGATGGAAAGGGAAGAGGCGGTGAACGTCGCCGTCTGGCAGGATTTCTTCACGGCAAGGGGCGTGTGGATACGGCCCTTCGGCCGCACCGTCTATGTCATGCCGCCCTTCAACGCCTCGGAAGACGATGTGGACGCGCTTACCCGCGCTCTGTGTGAGGCGGCGCAGTCCGCGGCGCTTCACGGCGTGCCCGTTGTGGAGAAACATTCATGCTGATCTTCTGCCTTTACGCCTTTCTGCTCCTTTGCCTCGGCGTGCTCGACGCCCGGCGCTCCAGGGGCGAGTCCGCCTTTTTCGTGAACGGCCGTTCCTCCGGCGCATGGCATACGGGCTTTTCCCTCATCGCCTCCTGCATAGGCGGTTCCGCCACCATGGGCATGGCCGGGCTGGCATGGCAGGTAGGCGCGCCCGCCTTCTGGTGGCTCGGTTCCGGCGCGTGCGGCCTTGCGCTGCTCACCCTTTTTCTCGCGAAAAAGGTACGCGCCACCGGGGCCTACACCATGCCGGAAATCGTGGCCGCATGGCTGGGGCCGGGGGCGCGCACGCTGGTTTCCCTCATCATCATGCCCGCATGGCTGGCCATACTTGCGGCGCAGTTCACGGCCATGGGCAAGCTGAGCGCGGCGCTCACCGGTCTGCCGCCGGAATGGGCGCTTCTTGCCGGGGCGGCGGTCATCACGGCCTATTCCTGCCTCGGCGGGCAGGCCTCCGTCATTCGCAGCGATCTTCCCCAGTGCCTGCTGCTTCTTGCGGGCATACTGGTCATTCTGGCCTGGCTTCTGGGGCGCGATGCCGCGCCGCTGGAGCATCTGCCGCTGGAAATCGTCAACGGGCAGTTCGGGCCGGAACGTTTTTCCTCCTTCATACTCATCATGGGCGGCAGCTACCTTGTCTGCCCCATGCTCTTCGGCCGTATTCTGAGCGCACGCGATACCCGGAGCGCGGTGCGCGGATGCTGGTTCGCCGTGGTCGGACTTTCCGTTTCCGCCGCCGCCATCGTGGCGGTGGGGGTGCTGTGCCGGGGGCTGGTGCCCGATACCGTCGCCCCGGACGACGTGCTTTCCACAGCCATGACGCTCATGCCGTCGTGGGCGGGGATGCTCCTTCTTGTGGCGCTTCTTTCCGCCGTGCTTTCCTCGGCCGATTCCTGCCTCGTCACCGCGTCCACCGTGCTCTGCAACGATCTTCTCGGCGCACGCAGCGTCAGGCTCTGCCGTGCGGTCACGTTGCTTTTCGGCGCAGGGGGCCTTGTGCTCTCCACCCGGGGGCACGGCATTCTCGACCTTCTGCTCATGGCCAACGACATCTATGTCTGCGGCGTGGCGGTGCCGGTGTTCGCGGCCATGCTCATGCGCCGGGGCGCGGTGCGCCGCTCTCCGCTCTTCCCCTCCACGACGCTCTCCGGATCTGGGGGCCTGCTCCCGCTTCTTCTCGGTTTCGGTGACGCGCGAGAACGCTCCGGTCTTTTATACACATATGGATGTGAATAAGAGACAGGGCCTTGCCTGCGCGCTTTGCGGGCAGGATGCCTTCGCCTATGCGGGCATGGCTGCTTCCGTGGCTCTCATGCTGGCCGGGCGCTTTGCAGGGGCGGGGCACGATTCCTGCCCCGCCGTACGCTGAAGAGTGTTTTCTCAAAAGAAAAGGCCGCTTTAGGGCGGCCTTTTTTGCTCTTATGATGCGCGGGCGGGGGCGTTACACGTCAAGTCCGGCGTGGTAGCCCTGATACACGGCGGTGGTGATGGTGGAGGGGCGTACCGCGTCGCCGATGACGCGCACGAAGGGCGCGGCGTCGATGAGCGCGTCATGGTTGCGGGAACGCTGGCCCACGGCGCAGATCACCGTGCCCGCGGCAAGAAGCGTTTCCCTGCCTTCCGCGTCGCGCACGAGAAGGCCTTCCTCCGTCACGGCAAGGCCCGTGCAGGAAGTGTGCACGGTGACAAGTTCCTTCAGCTTGCGCAGAAGGATGGGGCGGTGGCGTATGTTGGCGTCGGGCGCAACTTCGGGGCGCATTTCCACAAGCGTGACCTTTTTGCCGTCCTGGGCAAGGTGAATGGCGCATTCGCACCCGGCAAGGCCGCCGCCGAGAACCACCACGGTATCCGCACATTCCGCGCTTCTTTTGTAGTAGTCGTTCACGATGATGACGTTCTTGCCGTCCATGCCCGGAAGCGGCGGCACGATGGGTTCGGAACCGGTGGCGATGATGAGCGCGTCCGCGCCTTCCTTCTCCACATATTCGGCGGTGACGGGGGTGTTCAGGCGCACTTCCACGCCTTCGATTTCCATCTGACGGGCCAGCGTGAGGCCGAGCTGATACATTTCCCGCTTGAAGGGAATGGCCTGTTCGCTCCTGAGTATGCCGCCGAGCTCCCCGTCCTTTTCGCACAGAATCACATGGTGCCCGCGCTGCGCCGCCGTAATGGCGGCCTTCATGCCGCCGCAGCCGCCGCCTGCCACGATGACCTTTTTCGCGCGGCGGGCGGGAAGGGGAGGCAGGTCCTGTTCGCGGCCGATCTGCGGGTTCACCGTGCAGCGGCGCGTGCCCGTGGTGGGGCGTTCGGCCATGCACACGAAGCAGCGCAGGCAGCGCACGATTTCATCGTCGCGTCCTTCCATGACCTTGCCGGGCAGTTCCGGGTCGGCAATGAGGGCGCGGGCCATCTCCACCACGTCGGCCTTGCCGGAGGCGATGATTTCTTCCATCTGCGCCGGATCGTTGAGCGCACCCACCGTGGCCACGGGCGTGGAAACATGCTTCTTGATTTCGGCGGCAAGGTACACGTTGCAGCCGTGGTCGGAGAACATGGGCGGATGCGTGTCGAAGAAGCCGAACTGGTAGGAACCGGCAGAAACATGGATAAGGTCGACCCTGCCGTCCAGAAGCTTTGCTATTTCAATGCCTTCTTCCAGAGTATAGCCGCCTTCGAAAAGTTCGGAACCGCTCATGCGCACTTCAATGGGGAATCCCGGGCCCACGGCGGTACGCACGGCGTCGACCACTTCCAGAAGCAGGCGGGCGCGTCCTTCGAGGCTGCCGCCGTATTCGTCCCCGCGCTTGTTGAAATAGGGCGAAAGGAACTGATTGATGAGCCAGCCGTGCCCGGCGTGAATCATGACCATTTCAAAGCCCGCGCGTTTGGCAAGCGCGGCCTTTTCGCCGTAGGAAGCCACGATGGCGGCAATCTGCTCCCTGGTGAGCGCCTTCACCGGCCTTCCGTCGGGGCGCACGCCGTCGCACGGGCCGTACTGGGAAAGGGCGTTCTTCTTCTCCTTGTCCACCAGATAGGTGCCCGCGTACTGGCCGGAATGGGAAAGTTCCACGCTGGGAATGGACCCGTGGCGGCGTATGGCGTCGGCAATCATGGTGAAGCTCGCCAGAGAACCCGGCGTCTGAAGCTCCAGATGCAGCATGTGGGAGGCGTCGGTTTCCGGGTGCACCACAAGCTCGCTCACGGTGACGTTGGCGCTGCCGCCCTTCGCCCTGTTTTCGTAGAAGGCGCGGCTGCCCGGGCCCGCGCAGCAGTCCCAGGTGATGTCCGTAGCGCCGGTGGGCGCGGCGAACATGCGGTTGCGGAAGGTGACGCGGCCGAGGCGTATGGGGGAGCAGAGGTGCGGGTATTTTCTCGTCATGGTTTTCTCCGGCATTTTTTCTGAAGGCGTTTCCGGCTTCCCGGATGTTTTCCGCAAATGGAAGCCCTGACTTTTTATCATAAAAGACGGATGTGCTGTAAAGTCGAAAACATTGCGCCTTCGTTCGACGGGATTGAACATCTTCCGGCACGGCCGATCGGGTACGCTCCGGCGTTTTCCCGGCGTCGTATGCTTCGACGTGGTTTTTTTCCACGCAGAAAAGGGGCGGCTCCATGCACGAAAAGCCGACGCTGCGACCAGCATCGCAGGCTCGCTGCACGGGAGAAACATGATTTGTATTGCGCAGAAAGGCGCCGGGGAAGGCTTTTCCCGGAAGCGCTCCTTCCGTGCCGCAAAGCCTCCGGGCGCAGGCGATGATGCCGGGCTGCATGGCGCGCTTTTCGTTGAGAGCATGTGTTGTTTGAAATGTTTCGCCCTTCCAGCCATACGGCCTGTCGTTTCACGGAAAAAGCGTATTTTTTTCCGCTCGCTTTGGGCCGGGCGGCGCGGCGCCGCCGCCTCGCATGTTACCCTTTGAAAGGGAAAACGCTCTCTGCCGTGCGCCGTACCTGCGCCGGAGAAGAGGAGGGGGGAGAAAAAGGTCTGTTCTGATATTGACAATGAAATTCATTTTCAATATAGAAACAAAAAAGCGCCCGCCCGACATTTCCGCAGCCGGGGAGGGGCGCGCCTCTTTTCTGCCGGAAAGCCGTATCCTGCACGGCGCGGCGCTTTCCTGCCTCACCCGGAGCGAAAGCGCATGTTCACTGTTTTTCGGGCAAAACATCATGCATCGAGGAGCCATTCCGCACCATGAAACCTTCGCATATCGTCTCTTCCTTAAAAACGCTTCTTTCCATACGCAGGCCCGTATTCCTCTGGGGCGCTCCCGGGGTGGGCAAAAGCGAGGTGGTGGCGGAAGTGGCCCGTTCTCTAGGCTATGAGCTGCGCGACATACGCGCCGTACTGCTCGACCCTGTGGATTTGCGGGGCATTCCCCGCATCACGGCCGCCGGCGGAACCGAGTGGTGTCCGCCTTCCTTTCTGCCCGATGCGCGAAGCTCCCGGAAGGGCATACTTTTTCTTGATGAACTGAACGCCGCTCCGCCCCTGGTGCAGGCCGCCTGCTATCAGCTCATTCTCGACCGGCGCATAGGCGAATACGTTCTGCCCGAAGGCTGGGTGGTGGTGGCCGCAGGCAACCGCGAAAAGGACAGGGCCGTCACGCACCGTATGCCGAGCGCGCTTGCCAACCGCATGGTACATCTGGAATTCGACGTGAGCCTGGACGACTGGCTGGTCTGGGCCGAACGCGCGGGCATACGGCCGGAAGTGACGGCATTTCTGCGCTTCCGTCCCGCGCTGCTGCACGACTTTGATCCGCAGCTTTCCTCGCGGGCCTTTGCCTCGCCGCGTTCGTGGTCCTTTGTCTCCGATATTCTGAAGGCCGGGCCCGACAGCGCCGTGGAATACGGCCTGATACGCGGGGCCGTGGGCGACGGTGCGGCGGCGGAATTCATGGGCTTTCTTTCCGTATGGCGCGATCTGCCTTCGGTGGACGAGGTGCTTGCCGTGCCGCAAGAAGCGAAGGTGCCCACGGAACCTGCGGCGCTCTACGCCGTGAGCGAAGCTCTTGCACGGCGTCTTACCCCTGCCGGCATGGAAAAGGCCGCAGTCTACCTGGAGCGCCTGCCCGTGGAATTCGGCGTTCTGTGCCTGCGTCAGGCCGTATGCCGGGAACCTGCGCTGGTGGAAACGCCGTCCTTCGCCCGCTGGGCGCAAAACCATGCGGATGTTTTGCTGTGAACGGGGAAAAGGATGTTTTTTCTTCCGGGCAGCGGGAAAAGCGTGCGCTGAAGGCTCTGGAAAAGGCCCGCTCCGCACTGGTGCTGGAACACCCGTTTTTCGGTTCCATAGCGCTGCGTATGCGCCTCTGCTGCGATGAGACGTGCGCGGACCTCTGGACCGACGGACGCACCCTGGCCTGCAATCCCGTCTATGCCGTTTCGGCTTCGGAAAAGGTGCTGCTTTCCGCACTGGCCCATGAAACGCTGCACATCGCCCTCGGTCATCATGTGCGGCGCAGGGGGCGGGACGAACGGCTCTGGAACCGGGCCTGCGACTATGCGGTGAACGTCATCCTTCAGGAAGCGGGATTCACGCTGCCGGAAGGCGCGCTTTTCCGCCCGGAATACGCGGACAGAAGCGCGGATGAAATTTACGAATGGCTCTCCCGCCTTCAGGACGGTCCTTCCCACAGGGCGAAGGCCGGTTCGGAGGAAGGGGACGAGGTATCTCTTGCCGCAGAGGGGAGTCAGGGCCTCGGCGGCGAAAAGGGGCGGCAGAACAGCGCCTCTTCCGCATCTCCCCGTGCGGGGGAAAGGGGGCGCGGAGCCCCGGCGGAGAAGGGCGGCACGGCCTCGAAAAAGTCCGGGGGCCGCGAGCGCGAGGCGGAAGGCTCCTTTTCCGGCGAGGTGCGCGATCACCCGCTCGTGAAGGAGGGCATGGGCGATGAAGCGCGGGAAAAGGCCGAGCAGGAGGCCGACACGGTTCTGGTGCAGGCCTCGCGCGAGGCTTTGCGCATGGGCGATATGCCCGCCTCCCTCACCCGTTTCATCAGGGCGCGTCTCCGTCCCGCGCTTTCCTGGCGCGACATGCTTTCGCGTTTTCTGGAACAGTGTTCGGACAACGACTATGCCTGGACGCAGCCCGACAGGCGGCATGTGCACGAAGGGCTGTACCTGCCCTCGCGCAGAGAGGCGCGCCTTGCGCCCGTGGTGCTTGCCGTGGATGCCTCCGGTTCCGTGGATGCGCCCCTTCTTTCGCGCTTCTGCACGGAACTTTCCGGTCTGCTTTCCGACTTCGATACCACGCTTTTCGTGCTGTATCACGATGTAAGGGTAAGCTCCCGTGCCGAGTACACCAGGGCGGACATGCCCTTTACCCCCGTGCCCGCAGGCGGAGGCGGCACCGATTACCGTCCCGTGACGGAAGATGTGGAGACCAGGGGGCTGGTTCCTTCCTGCCTTCTGTGGTTCACCGATCTGGAGTGCGATCGCTTCCCCGAGGAACCTCCGTACCCGGTGCTCTGGATAGTACCGGCAAGGCCGAAGGTGCTCCCGCCCTTCGGCGAGCTGGTGGTCATGCCTTCTGCAGAGCCTCCGGCATGACCGGAGAGTTTCGCAGGAGCGGGAAGGTGCGGTACGGAGAAGACATTTTTTTCATGGCCCGGATTCTGAGGCTCCGGCAACTCATCATCCTCTTCGGGAGAGAATATGCATATAGAATGGAACATCACCAAGCAACGAGGCAATATCCGTCCCCTGCTTACCTACAGCGTCACGCTGGAAGAGCATGAAAAGGCGCTGGCCCTGCCGCCCCTTCGCGTGCGTTCCTCCATTCCCGAACCGGAACAGGCGTGGCGGGAATACTGCTATCCCGGCGAACTGGAAAGAGCGGAAGGGGCGCAAACAGCCGCGTTTTACGATCTGGAAACCCCTTCGCACCGGGGCAGAAGCTGGCCGCAGTCGCTGCGCCTGCCCTGGCGGGCCGACAACGCCTACCCTGAGGTGGAAGCCTCCTTTGCCGCCCTGCGCGAAGCTTTTGAAAACCTTCTGGCCGAGGCCTGCGCAAGTGAACCCATGAAGGAGGAGGGCAGCCTTTCTTCCAGCAGCGCATCCCGCACGCTGGTGGCTCCCGGCATACTGGCCGATCGTTTTCTGCGCATGGCCCGCCGGGGAAGTGAAGGCCCGATGCTGTGAGTGCGGGGAAAATGCAGTATTATAATTGACAATGAAATTCTGTTTCAATATATTGCTTTTCCGATGCCGCAAGGCATCGGAAAAAAGCCGTCCACACAAGGGGCGGCCTGCAACCGATAGAGGGGCATGACCCCGAAGAGGAGATAGAGGATGAACGAGAATCTCAAGTACGGCCTGTTCTTTCTTGGCGGCGTCGCTCTCGGCGCGGTGGGCGCTGTGGCGGTGAGCCGCGGCAAGCTCGATATCAAGCCCTTTGCCACCGAGCTCATGAGCCGCGGGCTGGACGTGAAGGATGCGCTTCTCGCCCGGGCCGAAGCCGTGCGCGAAGACATGGAAGACATGGTGGCCGAAGCCCACGCCGTTTCCGAACAGCGCAGGGCGAAGGCCGAGGAAGCGTAGTTTCCCGGAACACGGAGCGTTGCCCGGCCCGGGCCCGCAGAGGGGCACTTTTCCGGGCCGGGCATGTTTTTGCGGTCCCGGCGGCGGGGCCGGTTTTTCTGGTGAAAAAACGCCTTTTCCGTCTCCGCCGTTTTCGGGCGTGCGGGGCCTGCGGCCGGAGGGCATGTCCGGCCTGTCCGGGAGATATGCATGAAGTTTGTGTTGGTCCATCGTATTCCGGGCCGCGCCCGCCTGCGCGGAGAAAAACGCTTCGGGGTACGCACGGCCGAGGCTCTGGCCGACGGGCTGGATGCCGTTGCCGGTATGGAGGGTGTGCGCGTCAATCCGCGTACCGGGAGCGTGCTGCTTCTTTACAGCGAAGAAGACGCGCTGGCGCGTGCCTGTCTTTTTTTGAACGGCGCGGAGTGCACGGAACAAAAGCCCGTGCCTGCGCGTGTGCCGGCCGCTGCTGCGGAAGGGCGGCCGAGTCTCTTTCCTTTTTTCCGCTATCTTTTTCTGCGCCCGCTGCTGCCTCTGGCGGTGAACATGGTGACCGCGTTTTCCGGCGCGCTGCCGTATCTTCGCCGCTGCGTCTCCTCTCTTATGCACGGGAGGCTGGATGTGGACGCGCTGGACGGCACGGCCATAGCCATTTCCCTGCTCCGGCGCGATTTCGGCACCGTGGGGCTGCTCACGCTTCTTCTCGGTTTCGGTGACGCGCTGGAACGCTACACGCAGAAGAAGTCGCTGGAAAATCTGGCCTCCCATCTGGCGCTTCAGGTGGACAGGGTGTGGGTGCTGCGCCACGGGGAAGAAATGCTCATTCCCTTTTCCGCGCTGGAGGAAAGCGACCTTGTCATCGTGCGCGCCGGTTCCGCCATTCCGGTGGACGGCGTGGTCGCACGGGGTACGGCCTCGGTGAACGAATCCTCCATGACCGGGGAACCCATGGGCGTCATGCGCGCTGCGGGGGCTTCGGTATATGCGGGCACCGTGGTGGAGGACGGGGAAATCCATGTACGCCCCACCAGCATAGGCAGGGATACGCGCATGCAGCAGATCGTGCGCTTCATCGAAAACACCGAACAGATGAAGGCGGGCATACAGGGCCGTTTTGAAAAGCTGGCCGACAGGGCCGTGCCCTTCACCTTCGGTCTGGCAGGGCTGGTCTGGCTGTTCACGCGCAACCTTACCCGTGCGGCTTCCGTGCTGCTGGTGGACTATTCCTGCGCGCTGCGCCTTGCCACCCCGCTGGCCATTCTTGCCGCCATGAACGAAGGCGTGAAGCACAAGGTCATGGTCAAGGGCGGGCGTTTTCTGGAAGCGCTCGCCTCCGTGGATACCGTGGTCTTCGACAAAACGGGCACGCTCACCCAGTCGCGGCCGGAAGTGGCCCGCGTCGTGCCTGCCGCGGGTTTTGATGAAAACGAGGTGCTCCGTCTTTCCGCCTGTCTGGAGGAACACTTCCCCCATCCCGTGGCGCGCGCCGTGGTGCACGGTGCGGAAGAGCGCAACCTGCGCCATGCCGAGGAACATACCGAAGTGGAATATGTGGTGGCCCACGGCATAGCCTCCCACTGGAAGGGCAAGCGCGTGCTTCTGGGCAGCCGCCACTATCTTTCGCAGGATGAGCATGTGGATCTTTCCCCCATGGAAGAGCATATCGCCGCCCTTTCCCGCGAGGGGTATTCGCTGCTTTATCTCGCCGTGGACGGCAGCATCGCGGGCATCATCGCCATGGAAGATCCGCTCCGGCCGGAAAGCCCGGCGCTCATCCGTCGTCTGCGTGAGATGGGCGTTTCCCATGTGCTCATGCTCACCGGCGACGATGTGCGCACCGCCTCCGTCGTGGCGGAAAAACTCGGCATCACGGAGTTCCGCGCTCAGGTTCTGCCGGAAGACAAGGCCCGCGTGGTGCGCGAACTCAGGGAAGAGGGGCGTACGGTGCTCATGCTCGGCGACGGCATCAACGATTCTCCGGCGCTTTCCTCCGCGGATGTGGGCGTGAC
This sequence comes from Mailhella massiliensis, assembly GCF_900155525.1. Lineage (NCBI taxonomy): Bacteria > Pseudomonadati > Thermodesulfobacteriota > Desulfovibrionia > Desulfovibrionales > Desulfovibrionaceae > Mailhella > Mailhella massiliensis. The sequence continues at coordinate 529,954 of NZ_LT706952.1, read as the reverse complement.
GTTGCGCGACGGGGCCGACCTGGCCCGCGAAGTGGCCGATGTGGTGCTCATGGGCGGTTCCCTGAAGGAACTCGTCACGGCGCTGGAACTCGGCCGCGGAGCCATGCGGCGCATTCATTTCAATTTTGCCGCCACCATGGCTCTGAATTCCGCCTTCCTGTTCGGCGGCCTTACCGGTCTGCTCCAGCCCGGAATTTCGGCGGTACTTCACAATCTCACCACGCTGGGCGTGTCGCTCAACGCCATGCGCCCGGCCCTGCCCAGGGGGGAATGATATGGCTTCCATCACCGACTGCATCACAAGTTTCATCGACGGCCGCGTACGTCTTCGCCACTTTGCGCTGAAGGATGCTTCCGTGGCCGAAACGGTCTGTGCCGTGGTGGGCGGCGTGGAAGGCGTGGAAAGCGTGCAGGCCAACCCCGTCACCGGTTCCCTGCTTATTTTCTACGATACGGAAAAGCTGAGCCGGCAGCAGCTTCTGGAACTGGCAGAGCAGGGCGCGGCTCTGTTGCCGGAGGAGGAAAAGGGGCGGAGCAGGAGGGCGGATGTCTGTACCGGCCTGCTCGATACGATTCTTTCCCGCAGCGCCACGCGCCTTGCCAACCGTGCCATGCTTGTTTCCCTGTTGCTTTCCCTTGCCGGAGCCTTTGCCGGCATGGGGAACCTGCATCGCGTCACCGGCGCGGCCTTTACGCTGGCAAGCCTTCAGCACATGGCCGCGCACAGAAAAACGCTCTGGTAAAATATGGAAAGCCTGCGTGCATTTTCGGCCCGTCTCGGCCGGCCTCTGGGGCTTGTTCTCTGCGCCGCTCTTGCGCTTGCGCTTTTGTGCATGGCTTTTGCCGTGCTCGTACAGGCCCTTGCGGTGCTTGCGCTCGGCGTGCTCTGCGCCGTGTTTCTGCTCCCGAAGCCGCTGAAATGGTACGCCGTACAGGCGGCGGAAGCGCTGCGGGCCTTTGCCGATACGCTCCTTGCCCCGCCCTCGGGCGGAAGAAAAGGCGACGAGGAAAATTCCTCCCCTTCCGGGGAGGATAAGGCGTGAAGAGGCGCGTTGCCTGCTGTTCACCATAAGAAGAAAGGCCCTTCCGCACGGCGGGAGGGCCTTTGCCGTTTTCACTGAGAGAGCGTGTCTTTGGCATCAAATGCGGGAGCCGTCAGGTCCGGAAGGTTCCGCGCTTTTCCGGGAACAGGCTTTTCAGGCGGCTCTTCATGCAGGGCCGGAGCGTTCAGCTCGAAGGGCTGCGTTTTTCTCTGCCCCGGGGCGCAGTCTGCGCGGGATGCCTCGAAGGCTTTTTGCCGCAAAGGCATGGCCTGCGCCCGGCCTGGGCTGCGCCGCAGCTTCTGGAGCTTTGTCTGTATTTTTCTGCGGCTGAAAAGGGGAGTGCTCCACGGCGCATTTTCCGGCGCGCCTGCTCCCCATCTTTTCCTGAAAAAGGCGCAAAAAAAGCCCCGGAACGGGATGTTCCGGGGCGGAAATGCGTCAGGCGCGCTTAGTCGATGACGGCCTTTTTGATGATGACGGGTTCCACCGGCACATCCTGATGGGGGTAGTGGCTGGTGGTGGGTACGCCTGCAATGGCATCCACCACGTCCTGACCCTTCACCACCTTGCCGAACACGGCATAACCCCAGCCCTGCATGGTGGGAGCGGTGAAGTTGAGGAAGTTGTTGTCGGCCACGTTGATGAAGAACTGCGCCGTGGCGGAGTGGGGAGCCTGGGTGCGGGCCATGGCGATGGTGTAGGTGTTGTTCTTCAGGCCGTTGTTGGCTTCGTTTTCAATGGGGTCGCGGGTGCTCTTCTGCACCATGTTCTTGTCGAAGCCGCCGCCCTGAATCATGAAGCCGGGAATGACGCGGTGGAAGATGGTGCCGTCGTAGAAGCCGGACTTCACATATTCCAGAAAGTTCTTCGTGGTGTTGGGAGCCTTTTCGGCATCGAGTTCCAGAACGATGTCGCCCTTGGTGGTCTGAAGCGTGACCATGGTTTTTCCTCCAGCTTGGGCCTGGCAGGCGGGACCGAGTACGAGAGCGGCCGCGAGCACCAGGCAGGATATGAGAAGTTTGCGCATAGCGTGTCTCCTGTTTCCGAACGCCGCATCCTCCGGCCCGGCGCAGGACGCCGGAAAAGGCGCGACGGAAAAGAATTTCATCGCCTCCGTCTTCTGTCAACGTCTTTTTCCCGGAAAAAAGAATCGGGGACGATGCGCTTTCCTTGTATAGGAAGCTTCGAGCCTTGGCAATGCCGTCTTCCGCGCCGCACAGGAGGGGAGGACTTACGTCCCGGCATGTTTTATGCTATGCAGAACGAACCCGAGGGGAGGAAGCATGACAGGTACCATAGTCAACACTGCGGCCATACTTTGCGGAAGCGTGCTCGGAAGCGTGCTCCGCAAGGGCATCAAGGAAAAATATCAGACCGCGCTTTTCGATGCCATGGGCTTTTCCGCCGTGGCCATAGGCGTGAATGCCGTGGTAGCCAACATGCCCAACAGCGAGTACCCCGTCCTTTTCATTCTGAGCATGGCTCTGGGGAGCTTCCTCGGCGCCGTGTGGGACTGGGACGGCAAGTTTCAGAATTTTGCCCGCCGCATGGGCAGTTCCGATCTGGGGCGCGGGCTTGCCACGGCCATACTGCTTTTCTGCATAGGCACGCTCTCCATTCTCGGCCCCATCGAAAGCGCGGTGCACAACAACCACACCTTCCTCTTCACCAACGCCACGCTGGATTTCGTCACCTCCATGGTGCTGGCATCCACCTACGGGCTGGGCATAGCCTTTGCCGCGCCCGTGCTCTTCTGCTGGCAGGGGGGGCTGTACCTTCTCGGGCTGTGGCTCGGTTCCTTCGTTCCCCGCGCGCTTCTTACGGAAGTGTCCATCGTGGGGGGCATACTCATACTTGTTTCCGGCGTCTCCATGCTCCGCATCAAGGACTGCAAGACGCTGAACATGCTGCCCTCGCTGTTCGTCAGCGTGGTTTTCTACGGCCTTGCGGTCACCTTCCTGTAGGCCGCGTTCTTTTACCCTAAGGGAGCACTTGCCATGAATATCGCCGTGTTTGAAGTCAGTAACGACGAAAGGGCGGAACTCGACCGTCTTGCCCGCACGCTCGACGTGAACCTCCGTCTGGTGGAAGGCAACCTTTCCATGGATACCCTTTCTTCTGCCGAAGGCTGCGAGGCCGTGTCCACGCTGGGCCGCAGCCGCCTCAACCGCGAGGTTCTCGGCGCGCTCAAGGGCATGGGCATACGCTATGCCTCCACCCGCACCATAGGCGTGGACCATATCGATCTTGCCGCCGCGAAGGAAAACGGCATTCGCGTAAGCCATGCCTCCTATCCGCCCGATGCCGTGGCCGACTTCACCCTCATGCTCATTCTCATGGTGCTGCGCCGTTACAAGCCCGCCATGTGGCGTCAGCAGGTGAACGACTATTCCCTTTTCGGACTCATGGGCCGCAGCCTGCGCCGTCAGACCGTGGGCGTGGTGGGCACGGGCAGCATCGGCGCCGCCGTGATACGTTCCCTTGCCGGATTCGGCTGCCGCATTCTGGCCTACAATCTTGTGGAATGCGAGGAACTGCGCCCCTATGCCACCTTCGTGGACCTCGATACCCTGTACCGGGAAAGCGACATCATTACCTTCCATGTGCCCGCCACGCCTGAAACGCGGCGCATGGTGAACCGCGAAAGCCTTTCCCGCATGAAGGACGGCGTCATTCTCATCAACACCGCCCGGGGCGAGCTTATGGATATCGACGCCGTGACCGAGGGCATCGAAACGGAGAAGATCGGTTCCCTTGCCATGGACGTGTTCGAGAACGAGCAGGGCATCTATCATGCCGACAGAAAGACCGACATCCTGAGAAACAAGGACATGGTCTACCTGCGCCAGTTCCCCAACGTGGTGCTCACCCAGCACATGGCCTTCTATACGGAGGAATCCATCATCAGCATGGTGGACTGCGGCATAGAAAGCCTGCTGGACATGAAGGCGGGCAGGCCCACGAAGCTGGAAGTTTCCGCATAAACGGCGAAGCGCGCTTCGCCCCGGGATAGAGGAATGCCCCGGAAAGGGGCGGGTATGGAACAACCTTTACCACAAGGAACGCAGATGGAGACGCAAGGAAAGAAACCATCGCTTTTGTGGGCGACACTTTCGCTGGTGCTGCCTGTAGCCATGATTCTGTACGGCACGCTGGTAGTGGGCGTGAGGCCCCCCGTGCTGCCTTTGCTCGGCGCGGTGGCTCTGGCCTCCGTCATGGCCCTGAAAACGGGCTACAGCTGGGAGGATCTGCAGGACGGCATGTTCGAGGCTCTGGGGCGCATCCAGATAGCCATCGCCATTCTTGCCATGGTGGGCATGATCATTGCCGCATGGCTTGCTTCGGGCACCATTCCGGCCATCATTTACTGGGGGCTCAAACTCATCGCTCCCGAACACTTCCTGCTCTCGGCCATGGTGCTCTGCTCCGTGGCGTCCGTGGCCACGGGCACGTCGTTCGGTACCATGGGCACCATAGGTGTGGCGCTTCTCGGCGTGGGCCAGGCTCTCGGATACCCCGCATACATGACCGTGGGCGCCATTGTTTCCGGCGCGTACCTGGGCGACAAGATGTCCCCCGTGTCGGACTCCACCAACATCACCGCTTCGGTGTGTGAAGTGCCGCTCTTCTCCCACGTCATGTCCATGCTCTGGACCACCATCCCGGCCTTCATCGTGGCGGGCGTGGTCTATACCGTGCTCGGCAGCTCCGTGGCGGCCCAGCAGGGAGCTTCCCTCGAAAGCCTGAGCGCCATTCTCTCCGGTCTTGAGGCCAACTTCAGCCTCGGCCCCGTGGCCTTCATTCCTCCGGTGCTCATGATAGTGCTGGCCTATCGCCGTTATCCCGTGCTTCCGGTCATGCTCATCTGCCTGCTCTCGGCCATGATCATCGCCGTGATCGAGGGCGTGCCCTTCAACAGGCTCGCCACCATGCTCACCTCGGGCTACGTTTCCAAGACGGGCATCACCCAGCTCGATCCGCTGCTTTCCCGCGGCGGGCTCATGAGCATCATGCCCACCGTGCTGCTGCTCTGCTCCGGCATGGCCTTCGGCGGTATTCTGGAACGCTCCCGCGTGCTCGAAGTGCTGCTCGAAGCCATCCTGAAGGGCGCAAAGTCCGCCCTGCGCCTCGTGGCTTCCGCCCTGGCCGCCGCCTACCTCATCAACTTCGGCACCGGCAGCCAGATGCTGGCCGTCATCGTGCCCGGCCGCGCCTTCCTCGAATCCTTCAAGAAGGCCGACATCAGTCCCCTGGTGCTTTCCCGTACCTGCGAAGACGCAGGCACCATCGGCTGCCCGCTCGTACCGTGGAGCGTGCACGCCTTCTACATTGCGGGCGTGCTCGGCGTGAGCGCCTATGAATTCGTGCCCTACGCCCTGCTCAACTGGTTCGTGCCCATCTTCTCCCTGCTCTGCGCCGCCACCGGCTTCGGCATCTGGAAGCTGGACGGCACGCCCGTGCGCCAGGCCCCGAAGAAGACCTCGTAAGCTCCGAACTTGCCCATGAAAACAAAAAACGCGCCGAAGAGATTCGGCGCGTTTTTTGTTAAGGCCTTCAGGCAGTTGAGGGAGCGGAAGCGACCGAAACAGAAAACCACCCGCTTAGCGGGTGGACCACAAAATGGTTATACCTAAAAAAACACCTTTTCGATAAGACGGAGTTGTTCAGGCTCCCGTCCACATCGAAAAGGTGTTTTTTTATGGCGAAAGAACAAAATCTGGCACATACGAAATGGCTGTGTAGGTACCATATTGTCTTCACTCCGAAGTATAGGAGAAAAGTGATTTACGGGCAATACCGTGAAGAAATAGGAAAAATAATACGACAGCTTTGTAATTACAAGGGAATCGAAATTATTGAGGGACATATGATGATAGACCATGTGCATATGCTTGTCATGATACCGCCAAAGTATGCGATATCGTCGGTTATGGGGTATATAAAGGGTAAAAGTTCACTGATGATTTTTGATAAATTTTCCCAGCTGAAATACCGGTATGGCAATCGGAGATTCTGGAGCGTGGGATATTACGTCAGCACAGTAGGTTTGAACGAAGCAACGATCAGGAAATATATACNAAGAACCGCCGCAAAACGGAAATCGACAAGATCAACGGCGCCGTGGTGGAACAGGCCAAGCTTTACGGCGTGCCCACCCCCTACAATTCCCTCGTCGTGGACCTCATCCACGCCGTGGAAGGCACCTACGACGACAAACCGGAATAAAAAAGAAGCTCCTTCTCCTCTGGCAGGAAAAGGGGCTTCTTTTCTGCTAGCGCGCGTTCTGCACCTTTTCCCTGCATGACCAGTCCGGCCTTTGCCTCATGCAGGTCCACAGAGAAAAGCGTACGGAACACGGCGCGAGCCTGTTTCTGAAAAGCGCGCAGAGCCCGTCCCCGCTTCAGGGAAAAGGCGGGAGGACCTTCCGCCCTGAACCGATTGACAAGCTTCACATCTGTGCTAGGCTCAGGACTCATTAATTGCCAAAAGGGTAAAAAGTTCTTATTGTCGGCATAGGGAGGATGCCATGAAGGAACTTTTTTATCTTTCTCATGAACAGATTGCTCGTATCAAACGCTACTTTCCTCGTTCCCATGGCATTCCGAGAGTCGATGACAGGCGTGTCGTCAGCGGCATTATCTATGTCATCAAGCACGGCCTGCAATGGAAAGATGCTCCGCGCGAGTATGGACCATACAAAACTCTCTACAATCGTTTTATCCGCTGGAGCCGATTGGGTGTCTTTAACAGGATTTTTGCGGAGCTTGTTGAGCAAAACGGCTCCACAACACGCTTGATGATTGATGCCACACATCTCAAGGCACACAGGACAGCAGCAAGTTTGCTGAAAAAAGGGGCCTTTCCCGATGTATCGGACGCACAAAAGGCGGCCTGAATTCAAAACTCCACGCTGTCTGCAATGCCTTCGGTCAACCGTTGGCCTTCCATCTGTCCGGCGGTCAGGTGAGCGATTACAAAGGCGCTGCTGTCCTGCTTGATACTCTGCCGCAGGCCGGGGAGCTTCTGGCGGATAGAGGCTATGATGCCGACTGGTTTCGTCATGCCTTGTCCCGTAAAGGAATCACGCCGTGCATTCCCGGCAGACACAGCCGAAAAACTCCGGTGGTCTATGACAAGGAGGTTTATAAGCAGCGGCACAAGATAGAAATCATGTTTGGCCGACTCAAGGATTGGCGCAGAATAGCCATGCGTTATGACCGTTGTGCACACACGTTCTTTTCGGCCATTTGTCTCGCTGCCATTGTCATCTTTTATATTTAATGAGTCCTGAACCTAGAGAAGTTCAAGCCGGCGCCCTTAAGGCGCGAGTAAGTAACAAGCCCTTACAGGGCTGGTCAAGCCACCCGTTTTACGGGTGGTCCTGACTTGTCCGCCCGGAAAAAACGGCGGAAGAGGCGCATTCGCAGAGGCGGACGCGCTGTATCAGGCTTTTTCCTGCCGTTTCGGCAGGCGCAGGGCAGCCATGGCGCCGGGCAGGCCGAGAAAAGCTGCGGTGAAGATGGCAGCCTGATAGGCTCCGCTTGCACTTTGTATCCAGCCTCCGGCATAGGGTCCGGCAAAACCGGCGATGATGAACACCGTCGCCGTCATGCCGATATTGGTTTCCAGGTGAGCGGGGCCGAAATGACGGGCGATGAAGGCCGAGAACTGGGGAATGGTGCCTCCTGCGGCAAGAGCGATGACGACGATGGAGAAGAGAAGACCCGCATACCCCGTGCCGGGCAGAATTGCCAGCATGACGAGCCCCGTCGCCATGAACAGACTGTTGACGAGCATGGCGAATCGCGCCCCCTTCATGTCGAAGAGCTGACCGAAGATAAGACGCCCTGCGCCGTTGACTACGGCGTATACGCCCATGGCCAGCTCCGCCCCCGCCTGGGAGCAGCCCTGTTCCAGAGCGTAGGGCACGATGTGGCCGATGATCATGAGCCCTCCGGCCTGAATGGAGAATGCCCATATCCAGACGAGACGGAAGGAAGCGGTGCGGAGCATGTCGCGTGTGGTCAGGCCTGTGGCGTCGCCCTTGGCGGAGGTTTCGGGGAGCTTTTCCGGTGCCTTGAGAAAGAAGCTCGCCGGTATCGAGAGCGTCAGAACGAGAATCGCCATGATGAAGAGCGTACGGGAAACGCCGAAGACGGGGATGAGCCTTCCCGCAAGACCCGCGCCGAATATGAGGGTGCCTGAGGCCAGGGAAAAGGCCATGATGCCGCAGACAAGTCCGCGCCTGTGCGGAAACCAGCGAAGGCCTACAGCCGAGGGAACGATGTTGGCCATGCCTATACCGTAGCCTGCAACAACGCCGTAGAACAGAATAAGCTGCCACTGGGCCGTGGCCATGGCCGCTCCGGCGAGTCCGAGCGCCAGCATGACGCCGCCCATGGCCGCCGTCACGCGCGAACCTGCGCGCTTGAGCACATAGCCTCCCGTCATCATGCCCAGTCCGAAGAAGACCAGGATGAAGGTGAACACCAGCGAGGTCTGCGGCCTGGTGAGGCCCGTGGCGTTTTCGATGGGCAGAATGAAGACCGACCAGGAATAGAGAATGCCGTTGACCAGGGAAAGCAGAATTCCGGCCAGAAGGGCCGCGTAACCCTGCGCGTGCCTGCTGATGAGCATGAGGTATCCTTTTGCACCTCGGGCGCGGAGCATGTTGCTCCGCGCCGTCCGTCGTAAAGCGTTTTCATGCCGGGCGCCGTTTTCGGATAAGCGGGCCCGCATGGACTCCGTGTTCCTCTGCCGGTACGGTTTTCTTGAGGCGGGGGGGGCCGCCTCAGGCGGGGACTCAGTGCGCGCTTCCTTCCGCCGGGGGAAGAGAGGCGAACTGCGGGCAGTAGTCTTTTGCATAGCGGAAGGCGCGGAACACCGTCCACGGTGTGGCCGAAGGATCGGCCTCGGGCTTCCAGTATTCCCATACCACGTCCCTTTCCGGCGTGACTTCGTAAAAGCGTCCGTTGCAGCCTTCGCAGCAGAGGGTATTGCCGTTGGGCAGACGGCGTGCGCTGGAAATGAAGCAGGAGAAGGGCACTCTGCCGTGCTGGAAGCCCACGTCGGTGGACTGCCAGACGACTTCGCCCGTCTGCACGTCTACTTCAACCGCACGGGAAATGTAGCTGTACATGCCGTTGTCGTAGCAGAGCATGTGTCCTGCTCCCGGCAGACCGGCGGGAATGATGTGCGCATCGTGCGGTCCTCCCAGGGTGGAGGGAGTCACGGCCAGGTCGAGACGTCCGCTTTCCCTGTCGAGGCTGGAGGCTGCTCCCCAGCGCCAGATGATGTCGCCCGTGTTTCTGTCGATGCGGAACACGCAGTCGAGGAAGCGGGACGAGCAGAGAAAATCGCCGTTCTCGCATTCCCACAGGTCGTTCATGTGAGTCCATTCCACACGGGCGTAGAGCGGGCCGATGATATGCTCTTCAACATCGAGGTGATCCTGGGCATGCCATTCACGTACGATGCTTCCCCCGGGGGTGATTTCCCTGATGACGTCGCACCACATGATGGAGCGGTCCGTGCCCCTGCGACCGCCGAGCACTCGGGCGGCCTTTTCCGGGGCGAGAGCTTCCCAGGCAAGATAGGCGTAGTTGCCGTTGGCCAGCTTCTTGAAGTCGTGATGCATGGCGGGGTCTTCGTGCCGGAAGAGAACGTGTCCTTCCCAGTCCAGTTCCATGAGCATGCCCATGGTGCCGCCCATGGCGAATTCCCTTACGCCCGGTCTTCCTTCTCCGCCTCTGGTGGTGCGCAGTCCGGCCAGCAGATGACCGTCGGGCAGAAGACATGCGTACATGGTGGGGTAGGGCAGCTTCCAGGAGTGCACAACCTTGCCGGTCATGTCCATGAGGAAGGTTTCCCCTTCCCATTGTCCGGGTTCTTCCGCTCCGGTCTGCATGGTGGAGAGCGCCGACCAGAGAGTATAACCGTTGAAAGCCTTTTGCGCATCGTAGATCGTCGTGCCTGCCCAGTACTTCATGGGATATCCTTTTCCTTTGGGATGGTGGAAGGGGGAAGGATGGGCATGGAGCCTGCAAGGGATGCCGTTTGCGGCGTCCCGGGCCATGCCTGAAACAAAGCCATTATGGCAATATATCGTTTTTCAGGCATGAGGCAACTGTTGCATGAAACGCAAGACGACGTGCAAAAAAAGCACGACACGGCTTCTTGTGCAAAAAGTTCGTTATGCTATTTTATTATGCAGCATTCGCTTCGGGCTTTGTCCGATACGGAGAACTTCAGACGGATACGGGAACATGTTCTTTGCTGTGGCTGAGTATGAGGTTCATGATGGCGCGAACATGAGGCGGCTGGAAGGCGTTGTGCCTCTGGATGAGCCCGAAAACTCGCGGAGGGAATGCAGGCATGGGCAGAATGTCTATGCCGCTTTCTCCTGTGGCGGCGAGATGATCTCTGTCCACGAGAGCCACGCCGAACCCCGCTCTGACCATGGCCACCTGAAAGCGAAGCGCCGGGGCAAGGTGGATGACGTTGAGGCGTATGCCCAGCGCGTCGCAGTGCTTTTTGACGAAGCGGCTCAGAGCCATGCTTTCGGGCATGCCTACCATGGGCAGGGATTCAAGAAGGCGTGGTTCCTCCGCCAGATTTTCGGGAAGGGGATAGCCTGGCGGACTGATGAGGCAGGTCGTGGTGGTGAGTACGGGCTGAAAATCCATGGGGACGACGAAATCGTCCTGAGCGGAAAGGGTGAAATGATAGTCGTGGGCCGAAATAGCTTTCATGGCGAGCCGGATACCCGAAGATGCGGTGACTTCGAGCCGTATTTCGGGATACAGCCTGGCGGCCTGGTGCAGAATGCAGGGAAGCAGGCAGTCCACGGCCACGGGAGCGGCAATGATTCTGACGACGCCGGAGAGCCTTTCTTCTTTTTTCGAGGCGCTTACGGATGTGAGCAGCGCTTCGAGATCGTGGAAGAGCTCCAGAGTATGAGTGTAGAGCTGACGGCCTTCCTGCGTGGGCACGGCTCCGCCCGTACTTCGCAGAAGCAGCGTGATGCCGAGTTCCTCCTCAAGCTGCTGGATCTGACGGCTGACGGAAGAGGGACTGCGGTGTATGACGGCCGCCGCCTTGCCGATGCTTCCGTATTGAAGAATGTAATGAAATACCTTGAGCTTCTGGAACAGGTCGCCGCTGAGTGTGTCGAGCATGGGCAGGCTCCGGGCAGGCTTTGGGCCGGCGCAAGACAAAGTGGAGGAAAGGGATGAAAAAGATGCTGATGACGGCGTACGCGCTTCTGGCTCTGTTCGGGCTCGCGCTGCTGGTATGGATTATTCCCGCAAATACGGAAGATGCGGGCTACGGACTTTCGCCCGCGCTTTTACCCAATGTGCTGGCCACCCTCATTCTTTTGTTCTCCCTTGTGCTTTTATGGCAAACGTGGCGCTCATGCAATATTGAGGAACCCACCATTCTTCCACGTCATCTCATCCGCCTCGCGGCGTTTTCCGTCATTCTTTTCGGTGCGTTCCCCCTTATGGAGTTCATAGGTTTTCTGCCCGGAGCAGCGGTGACCCTGCTTCTGCTCCAGCTCATGTGCGGCCAGCGGAGCATTCCCTGGCTCCTGGGCGTTTCTCTCGGTCTTTCCACCGCCGTATGGGCGGCCATGGTCTATGTCATGCAGGTGCCGCTGCCGTGATGCGGAGTGCGCGGCCTTCGGATAAGTTCCGGGGTTTGCGCAGGTATATCAAGCTTCAGGAGTCAGATTATGGATATCTTGCTTGCCAGTTTTCTGGGAGCCTTCACTCCCTCCGTCATGATCTATGTCGCGGCCGGTGTGTTTCTCGGTCTTGCGGTGGGGGCCATTCCGGGGCTTTCCGCAGCCATGGCCATAGCGCTTGCCGTGCCGCTTACCTATACGCTCTCCCCTGTGGCTTCCATCGGTTTTCTTGTGGGCGTGTACAAGGGGGGCAGCTACGGCGGCAGTCTTTCCGCCATTCTGCTCAATACTCCCGGCGCGCCGGAAGCTGCGGCAACCACCTTCGACGGCTATCCCCTGGCCCGGAAGGGCAAGGGAATGAAAGCCATTAAAATGTCGCTCGTGGCCTCGGTGTTCGGTGATGTGTTCTCCACGCTGCTGCTGATCGCCGTAGCTGCGCCCATTGCCAGTCTGGCCCTGAAAATGGGGCCCTCGGAAATGTGCGCCCTCATCATTTTTTCCCTCACCCTCATTTCCGTGCTGGAATCGGGGTCTCTGTTCAAGGGGATTCTGGCAACCAGCCTCGGCATGTTGCTCAGCACCGTGGGGATGGACCCCGTGGCGGGTATGCCGCGCATGACCCTCGGTATCTTCCAGCTGGAATCCGGCCTGCGCCTCGTGGCCATCGCCATAGGCACGCTGGCGCTTGCGGAGCTCATCATCCAGAGCGAGGATCCCGAACTCGGCAAGGATTCCTCTGCCTCCATGCTGAACTTTTCCAGAAATCCTGAAGACAATTCTCTGTCTTTCAGGGAAGTATGCTCGCATTGGCGCACGCTTCTGCGTTCCGTGTTCATCGGTTCCGGCGTGGGCGCTCTTCCGGGGCTCGGTGCGGCCGTGGCGGGCTTCCTGGCTTACGGTGCGGCGCGCAGTGCTGCAAAGAATCCCGAAAATTTCGGACAGGGGGATCTGGACGGCGTGGCTGCTCCCGAAAGCGCCAACAACGCCGTAGTGGGCGCTTCCCTCATTCCTCTGTTCACCCTGGGGATTCCCGGCAGCGTGACGGCCGCGCTGCTCATCGGAGCCTTCATGCTTCAGGGCGTAACGCCCGGCCCGCTGATGTTCGAACAGCATCCCGAAATGATCTACGGTATCTATGGTTCCCTGGTGGTGGGCAACATCATGCTGCTTGTCATAGGTTATCTGGGCATACGTCTTTTCACGCGCATTCTCGGCGTGCCGCGGGTCATTCTCATGCCCTGCATCATGTTCATCTGCCTCGTGGGGGCCTATCTGGAATCTCCCACCGTGTTTTCCGTGGGCAGCATGGTGGCGCTGGCGCTGCTCGGCTACTTCATGAAGAAGCTGAAGTTTTCCTTTGTCTGTTTCATCGTGGGCTTCATTCTCGGCCCCATGTTTGAGCTTTATGTGCAGCAGGTCGTCATCGGCGCTTCCGGCGACTACCTTTCCGTGCTCTGCCGTCCCGCTACGGCGGTGATACTGCTCTGCACCGCAGGATTCGTGGCCATGGTGATATACCGCCGCATGAACAGAAACGCCTGCTGACATCAAGGATTGCAACCGTTCCCGCACCGGGAATGAAGAGAAGGAGAAAGTCATGTTGAACGTAAGAAAAGTGGTGCTGTCCCTCGGTATGCTCGGTCTTCTGGTTTCAGGCGGAACTGCGGAAGCCGCCTGGCCGGAACGCCCCGTGACCATCATCAGTCATTCCGCGCCCGGAGCCGTCAACGACCTGCTCACGAGGCAGGTGGCGGCCATGCTCACGGAAGAACTGGGACAGCCCTTCCTCGTCGTCAACCAGCCCGGTGGCGGCGGCAATCTTGCCGTGAACGCAGTACTGCAGGCCAGGAAGGACGGCTATACTCTCGGTTCGTCGGGCAATCATCCCTTCGGTTACAACATGTTCACCATGAAGGTGCGCTATAAGCTGGAAGATCTTGTCCCCATCAGCCTCATCAACACAAGCTGCATGGCCATCATCGCCCATCCCGACAGCGGCTGGAAGAGCATGAAGGATGCCTGCGATGCGGCCAGGGCCGAGAAGCGCCCCCTCAAGGTGGGCATCATGGACAACCTTTCCCGCGATATTCTGCTCAAGGTTGCGAAGCAGGAAGGCGTGCAGCTTGCCCCCGTACCGCAGAACGGCGGTATGCCCTGCCTGAGCGCAGTACTCGGCAAGCATGTGGACGTGTCTCTTCTCGGCAGCATTGCCGTGGACAACGCCAAGGCGGGCAAGGTGACCATTCTCGCCAGCGCGAGCAGCCGCCGCTTTGCCGAAGTGCCGGACGTGCCCACCCTGAGGGAACAGGGCTACGACGCGGCCTTTGATTCCTTTACGCTGCTGTTCGGCGCAGCGGGTATTCCCGATGAAGTGGTTGAGAAGCTCGGCAGAGCCATGGAAAAGATAGGCGCCACGCAGCCCTATGCCAAGATGCTGGAAACCCTCGCCGTGGAAGCCGCCCCCATGGGCAGCGAGGCCGCCCGCAAAGTGGTGACCACGGAAAATGAGAACATGCGCAAACTGGTAGGCAAATAGTTTTTCAGAAAAAGATGACCGGGGTCCGTGCCGTGAGGCATGGACCCCGTGTGTACGGAGTATCCTTGTCTGGGGCGTATGCGGTTGAAGGATGGATACGGTTCCGTTCCGGGCAGGGAAAAGACGCGTTGAAGAGATTCGGCGCGTTTTTTTTGTCTGCCCGGGAGGGGCCCGGAAAAGGTTTGACCGACTCGTGGCAGAAGAAAAGGGGAAGGGACGGCCCGGTATCCGGCCGGATCGTGCAGGGAAGAAGATGGGGACGGCAATCAGCGCTGTGCAAGCTCCATGAGCTTTTTGATATCGAATATTTCCAGTTTTCTGCGGGAAAATTCTCCGAGAATGCCCTGTTCTCTGAGCCTGCGCAGCGCCCGGTTCAGCGTGGTGCGGTGAATGCCCAGCGCATCGGCAAGAGCGGTCTGGGAAATGTCGGGGCAGAGTTCCGTCTGATCGCCCTTGGCCAGAAAGATGTTCAGAATGAAGGTGCAGAGCATTTTTTCCGCGCTGTCCTGGTTGCGCATGGTGAAGTTGCTGTGCATGATGAGCGTTTTGATGCACTGCTGACGCAGTACATAGGCGATGACCTGCGGATAGCGGCGTATCATCTCTTCGTCGACGAGAAAGGATTTCGGAAACGTCCATACTTCCGTTTCCGTAGTGAAGAGATAGTGCAGGTCGAGCGTGCGGAAGCTGGTTTTGTCGGCTACGACGGATACGGACGTGGCAAAGGTGTTGCCTTCAAAAAATTGAATGATCTGGATACTTTTTCCACACGGCATGTCGTGAAACATGGAAACGCTGCCGCGGTTTATATAAAAGAAGATATCGTCGAAATGCTTGTCTACGTAAAGAGTGTGTCCTTTGGGGAACACATACCTTTTTCCCTGGTCAAGAATGGCGTTGAAGGGTGAGTTCTGCCGTAGAATACGTCCCGTGTATATGGATGAAGCGTCTATTTCCATGGGTACACCTTATGTTGCACGGAGGCGCAAAAGTTTGCCGCCGAGACGCCGCCCGAAAGCGGTATCCTTTTTCCTGCACCTTCTGCATGAAGTCGGTTTTCATCGGTGCCGCAATGAAAAAATATCAGCGGCAACATAACGGCTTTTTTCTCTTTATACGTCAGGCGGGCCATACATGGCAACTGCGCTTTTCCTTTGCTGATCATAAAATAGATAAAAAAATCAATAAAATATACGAAAAAATTCAGGTGTGGTGTTCTGTGTCTGTCCACGACATGCTCATAAGGCCGATGGGGGAGAGGAGGAAAAAGGAGGGGGACGCCGAGAATTTTCTGCCAGAGAAAACGACAAGCTGTAGCAAATGCTACGAAGGATTTTTTTCTTCCGGCTTATAACAGGCATAAGGGCTGAAGTTCCTGAAGAGAAAGGCGGCCCACTCGCAACGACCGGGAGGAATGATGATAAATTCTCTTGACATTGAAAAATGTACGGGATGCGGCACATGTTTCAAAACCTGCGGGCTTGACGTGTTTCGCCTGGATACCGATCAGCCGGTTCTGTCTCCCTGCATGGCCAAGTGCCCTGCGGGAACCGACATCCGTGGCTACAACGCGCTGCTCCAGATGGGAAAAATCGACGAAGCAGCGGAACGGTTGAAGAAGTATAATCCTTTTCCGGCCGTTACCGGACGAGTATGCCCCCATCTGTGCGAGGGGGAATGCAGCCGCAGCAGAGTCGACGGAGCGGTGAACATCAATGCGATTGAACAGTATCTGGGAGACCGCACGCTGCATGATGCGCCCGTAGTCTCTGCCGTCCGCCATGTACATCGCATCGCGGTGGTAGGTTCCGGTCCTGCCGGGCTTTCCTGTGCATGGTATCTGGCACGGGCCGGGTATCCGGTACGGGTGTTCGAGACCATGCCCGAACCGGGCGGGATGCTCCGGTACGGTATTCCCGCCTACAGACTGCCGGAAGAGGTGCTCGATGCGCAGATCGGGCAGCTCCGTGCGCTGGGAGTGGAGTTTCAGTGCGGCTGTCGTGTGGGCGAAGGATGCGATGTAACGGTACAGGATCTGTATGATCTCGGTTACAAGGCCGTGTTCCTTGCTCCGGGAGCCACGAAGAGCCGCAAAGCGGGCGTGCCCGGGGAAGAGCTTCCCGGCGTGCTGTTCGGCGTGGAGTTTCTTTCCGATGTCCGCAGGAGTCGGCAGAGCCGTCTTTCCGGTACTGTGGTCGTGATCGGCGGCGGCGCCGTGGCCATGGATGCTGCCATTACCGCACGCAAGCTCGGCGCGGAGAAGGTGGAACTGTTCTGCCTTGAAAGCGAGCAGCAGATGCCGGCCTTCAAGCACGATGTCGACGACGCTCTTCATGCAGGCGTGATCATGCATCACGGCTGGGGCCCCGTGGCAGTGGAGGGGGAAGGCAGAACCGAACGCATCGTCTTGCGCCGCTGCCTTTCGGTATTCGACGAGGAGCATCGCTTCGCCCCCGTGTTCGACGATGCGCAGAAACATGTTTGCGAGGCTTCCACCGTCATTTTCGCCATCGGCCAGAGCAGCGACCTTGAACCTTTCAAGGGGGTTGTGGAGATGGAGCGCGGGCGCATCAAGGCGGACCCGGAAACCTTCGGTACATCGTTCTGGAAAATCTTTGCTGCAGGCGATGCCGTGACCGGACCTTCCACGGTGATCAGTGCCATCACCGGAGGCAGGGAGGCGGCCGTTTCCATCGACAGGCTCATGACCGGCGGACACCTGCACAGCGACCGCGGAGAAAAGCGCCCTGTGGCCGAGAATCTGCCCGGTGAAGGCGTCATGCTCTCTCCCCGTGTGGAACGCAGGGAAGTGGAGACGGAAGGCTTTGAAGAAAAGCGCCTCGGCTTCGACGACGTGGATGCGCTTCATGAATCCCTGCGTTGTCTGACCTGCGGAGCCAGGGCCGAGATCCGTTACCGCGACGACTGTATGACGTGCTTCTTCTGCGAACTTCGCTGTCCTTCCCATGCCATAGACGTGCATCCTTTCAAGGAAAGGCTGCCGTTTACGCTGGAACGCAATTTCGGAGGGTTTTAATATGTCTTCTCCCATTGTCTACAAGACGGATGTTCTGGTCGTCGGCGGCGGTTTTTCCGGATCTTGGGCGGCCCTTACGGCTGCGGCGACGGCCAGGGATGTGCTCATCGTCGACAAGGCTGCGCGCGACTGGCGGGGACTCGGCATGATGAGCGGCGGCGACATGATCGTCATGCAGCCGGAATTTCATGTGGAAGATCTGCTGGACGAAATGGTGTATTACTACGACGGCCTGTGCGATCAGCCTCTTGTCCGCAAAATACTGGAACACTCCTATGAGCGTTTCTGCGATCTGGAACGCTGGGGGCATATCTTCGCCAGGGATGAAAACGGAAAGCTCCGTTTTGTGGTGCAGCGCGGTCTCAAATACATGCGCTATTACCTTTATCATCCTTACGGCAAGGGCGGACCGCATACCTGCAATACGCTGTACGATCAGCTCAGCGCCCGCGGCGTGCGCCGCATGTCCAATATCCAGCTTGTAAAGCTCATCAAGCGCGACGGTCGCGTGGTAGGCGCGGCTGGCTTCCATACCCGCAGCGGGCTGCCCTGCGTGATCAAGGCCGGCGCGGTGGTTCTGTGCACCAACACCGGCGGATTCAAGATGTCCTACCTCAGCAATACTTCCTGCGGGGAAGGCGCGCTGCTGGGCTATGAAGCCGGAGCCGAATTCCAGAACATGGAATTTCTCCAGAACTGGACCTGTCCCGTAGCCTTCGCCTGGGAAGGGCAGACCGGTATGCTGCCGCACGGTGCGCGTTTTGTGAACAACAAGGGCGAGGACTTCATGAAAAAGTATTCGCCCCTTCGGGGAGCCAAGGCCGATCCGCATTACAATATCCGCGGCATGGTACTGGAAACCCGAGCCGGAAACGGCCCCACCAGCTTCGATACGAGCACCATGACGGAAGAGGGCGTGAGAGTCATGACGCCTACCGGAGGCTGGATGCTCCTCAACTCCGACAAGCTGAAGGCTCTCGGCATAGACTTCTTCCATCAGAAGACGGAATGGATGCCGCAGTTCCACTATGTGTTCGGCGGCATGAAGACGAGTCTCGACGGCAATACCGGTGTTCCCGGTCTGTACGCCGCCGGCCGCGCGAGCAGCCTGCATACGGGCGTGTACATGGGCGGCTGGGATACCTGCATGACGAGCACGACGGGCTGCTTCGCCGGAGAGGCTGCCGCCCGTGAGGCAATGGATACGGAGTCCGGAGATTTTTCCGTCGACGATGCGCTGGAGGAAATCAGACCGGTGACTTCGAAGCTCGGCAAGTCCGGCATTCTGCCCAAGGACGTGGTGCGCTCCATTCAGGAACTGATGGTGCCCGAGGAAGTTTCCGTACTCAAGACGGGGCATGGTCTCAACAGAGCTCTGCATACGCTCGAAAAGATACGGGACGAATATGTCCCCGAGATGGCGGCGCAGGATCCGCACTATCTGATGAAACTTATGGAAGCCCGGGGTATGACTCTTGTGGCGGAAATGTACCTGCGCGCCTCGCTGGCCCGCAAGGAATCGCGCTGCGGGCACTTCCGGGAGGATTATCCCCTTCGCGGAGGAAGTCCGGAATGGATACGCGTACGCCGGGGAGAAGGCGGCATGCATCTTTCTTATGTGGCCGTTCCCATCGGTTCCGAGGGTTATCCTGTAAGACCGTACCGGTATTACATGGATGACTTTGATTACCCTGATCAGCCGAAGAGTCTGTAACTTTTGAACAACGGGAGGTTGTTATGCGATTTGTG
The DNA here is from genome assembly GCF_900155525.1 of Mailhella massiliensis. Taxonomy (NCBI): domain Bacteria; kingdom Pseudomonadati; phylum Thermodesulfobacteriota; class Desulfovibrionia; order Desulfovibrionales; family Desulfovibrionaceae; genus Mailhella; species Mailhella massiliensis. The sequence goes on along the minus strand of NZ_LT706952.1, from coordinate 510,902 downwards.
AAGAAGGCCGCCTTGTCGCTGATGTTGTCTCTGCTGTGGGCCGGCGCTGCGTCGGCGGAGCCCGTCACGCTGAAGTTCGCCACGCAGAACGCGGAAAACGCCTTTACCACGGAAAATGCCGTCAAACCGTGGATAAAGCAGATCGAAGAGGACTCTCAGGGAACGCTGAAAATAGATCTCTACGCCAATCAGACTCTGGCCAAGGGGCCGCAGGTGTGGAATGCCATACGCAACGGCATCGCGGATATGGGCTGGATCACCATGGGCATGTATGCCGGCATGAACCCTGAGCTGGAGATCACGGGACTGGACCTTACGGGATACCGTGGCGCCATGGACGGCACGCCGCTTCTGTGGAAGGTGTACGACAGCTTTGATTCCGTGCGCAAGCCCTTTGCCGCCAACAGAATCATCGCTCTGTGGATGCTGGAGAAAAGCGCCAATCTTCTGATTTCAAAGAAGCCCGTGCGTACGCTGGAAGACATCAAGGGCATGAAGATACGCTGCACGGTTCCCTATGTGCCGTGGGTCAAGGCTCTGGGCGGCATTCCCGTGGTCATGGCCATGCCCGACGTCTACACCAGCCTGCAGAAGGGGATCATCGACGGTCTTCTCGGTGACTGGGAAGTGCAGGAAGGTTTCCGCTTCTATGATGTGGCGGGATACGCGACGGCCAATATTCCCATCGGCGCTCCCGTGTTCTGCATTGCCATGAACAAGTCCTCCTACGAACGCCTGCCCGATGCGGCAAAGGCCGCCATCGACAAGCATTCCGGCCTTGCCGGGAGCATGTTCATGGCCGAACACTTCTCCTACGATACCCTGCAGCTCAAGGACAAGTGTCTGCCTCACATGAAGGAACTCATTGTCCTTTCCGATGAGGAACGGCTGCGCTGGTCCGAAAGGACGGGACGTCCTCTCTGGGAGGAATGGCTGAAGGATATGGAAAAGAAGGGCAAGAAGAACGCTCCCGCCATTCTTGAAATGATGCTGAAGTAATTTCAACCGGCCGCCGCTTTCCTGAAGCGGCGGCCTTCGGAGCATGTATGATGAGAAAGGCCCTAGACTGTCTGGTGGCGGTGCTGACGGCTTTCGGCGGAGCGGTGCTGCTCATGCAGGTTCTGCTTACCGCACTGGATGTGTCCCTCCGCTTCTTCTTCGACTCGCCCATTGCCGCCTCCTATGAGCTTTCCGAAATAGGCATGGGCATCATCGCGCCCGTGGCGTGCCTGTACTGTGCCTTTAAAAATGAACATGTCAGTGTGGACATCATTTACGACCGGCTTCCGTCGGCGGGCCAGGCTTTTTCCCGCATTCTGTCCAACATCATCGTTCTGGTCTTTGCCGTGCTTCTGACATGGCAGTCCTGGTATCAGATTCTGGAAGTGAAGGAGATGGGGGTGACAAGCCCCATGCTCGGAATTCCCATGTGGCCCGTCGCCTGTGTTTTTCTTATTTCATTTCTGCTTCTCATTCCGATCTCGTTTCGACATATGATAAAGGATGGGGAATGATATGAGTCCTGTCTTGGCCGGTTGTCTCGGTATTGTCGCCCTTATCGTCATCATTTTTCTCCGCGTGCCCATCGGTATGGCCATGCTTGCCGTGGGAAGCGCCGGATTCGCCGCCATAGCCGGACTGGAACCGGCACTCGGTATTCTGCGGGGCGTGCCCTATGAAACTTTCGTGAATCCTACCTATGCCGTGGTCATCCTTTTCGTGCTCATGGGCAACTTTGCCTTCAAGTCGGGTATCAGTGACGAGCTTTTCGCGGCCGTGAATACCTGGATCGGGCGGCTCAAGGGCGGGCTTGCGCTCGCCACCATCGCGGCCTGCGGCGGTTTTGCCGCCATTTCCGGTTCCAGTGTCGCCTGCGCCGTGACCATGGGTGTCGTCGCGCTTCCCGAAATGCGCAAGTTCAAATACTCCAACGCGCTGGCTACGGGGTGCATCGCCGCAGGCGGTACGCTCGGCATTCTCATTCCCCCGAGTACCATCATGATCCTTTACGGGATCATCACCGGGGAATCCATCAGCAAGATGTTTATGGCGGGTGTCATACCAGGACTCATTCAGATACTGCTGTATGGTCTTGTCATACGGGTGTGGGTACGCCTGCGTCCTCAGGACGGTCCTGCGGGCGAAGCCTGCACCATGAAGGAAAAAGTGACGGCTCTCGGCAAGGTATGGCCCATCATACTGCTTTTCGTGCTGGTCATCGGCGGGCTGTATATCGGTGCATTCTCTCCCAACGAAGCGGCGGGTATCGGAGCCTTCGGCGCTCTGGTGCTGGGCCTTCTCAAGAAGAAGGGGCAGCGTTGCGCTTTTGTCACCGAGTGTCTGAAGTCTTCCATAGCCACGTCGGGCATGTGCTATCTCGTGGTTCTGGGCGCCATGGTCTTCGGCTACTTCCTTACCGTCAGCCGTATTCCCATGGAACTTTCCACCATCATTTCGGGCATGGTGGACAGCCCCATGCTTGTGGTGGTCGGCGTGCTTCTCGTCATGATCCTGCTGGGCTGCTTCATGGATTCCATGGCCATCGTTCTTCTGACCATGCCGATCTTTTTCCCGTTGATTCAGCAGTACGGCATTGATCCCATCTGGTTCGGCATCCTTGTGGTCCGAGTGACGGAAATCGGGCTTATTTCTCCCCCCGTCGGGCTGAATCTCTTTGTGATCAAGGGTGTGGCCAACGTACCCATGGCCTCGGTGTTCAGAGGTGTGGCCCCGTTCATCGTCGCAGACTTTCTGCATGTGGCCATCCTCATGGCCTTCCCCATTCTTTCTCTGTGGCTTCCTTCCATGATGCACTGATGTCCGTCCCCGGCCCGAGCCGCAGGCAAGGGCCGGGAAACGGATACTCTCAGGCGAACATGCTGCCGGCGGCAATACGGTGCATGTTCACAGGGGCATATGCCCGTTGCCGCGAAGAGCACCTTTTCGATGAGACGGAGGTTTTCGGACTCATGGAGAAGGTGTTTTTTGCGTCGGCAGTCCGGCGGCATGAGTATGTTCCGTTCATGCTGCGTCATCCAGTACGGGAGAAGCCCTGACTGGAGAGGGGAAGCCTGCTTCGGCAACAGCGCGGCATCATGGAAAATCTGCGAAGAGCTTTCCCATGGGGAGAACGCAGAAGAGAAAGGCCCCCTCATGCCGGCATGAGGGAGCGGAGAAAGGCGGCAGATTATGCCGGAGGAGAGCTTTTTCGGAGCTACGATTTGTCCAGAATTTTTACATGGCGTTTCCCCAGCTGAACGCCGCGTTTTTTCCATGCCTTGATCTTCCGAAACAGCGTGCTTCTGTCCATGTCCAGATGGCGCGCGGCGTCGCTTACGGAAGAAAAGGCGCACAGCACATCATCGAGCAGTTTTTTTTCATATTCCTCCATGGCTTCCTTGTAGGTGCGGGAAAGCAGTATTCTGCCGGGTTCGTTTTCCCTGTCCTTCTCCGCACTGGCGACGAAGGGCAGATCTTCCGCCTCGATGGTTCTGCCGTCCGTGCAGACGGACAGACCGTGTATCATGTTTCGAAGTTCCCTGACATTGCCCGGCCATGAGTAACAGAGCAGGGCCTTGTCGGCATTTCGTGTGAATTTCAGTTCGCGGCGGTATTTTCTGCCGTAGTAGTTCAAAAAGGCATGAGCCATGGGAATGATCTCGCTTTTTCTGTCCCTCAGAGGCGGCAGTTCTATGGCGATGAACTTCAGGCGATAGTACAGATCCCGTCGGAATTCTCCCTTCTGTACGGCTTCCTCAAGATTTCTGTTCGTCGCGGCCACGATGCGCACGTCGACCTTTTTGGGGGAGATGGAGCCTATGCGGAGAATTTCCCCGTCCTGAAGCACGCGCAGAAGTTTTGTCTGCATGGACAGGGGAAGTTCGCCTATTTCGTCCAGAAAGAGCGTACCATGGGAGGCGGCTTCGATAAGCCCCATTTTGCCCCTGTGCAGCGCGCCGGAAAAGGCGCCGCCCTCATAGCCGAAAAGCTCCGATTCAATGAGCGAAGGCGTGATGCTTCCGCAGTCCACCTTGATGAAGGGGCCGCTTTGCCGGCTGCTCAGATGATGAATGTGCCTTGCAACGACGTCCTTGCCCGTTCCCGTTTCTCCCAGAATGAGTACCGGGATGTCCGACAGCGCGATGCGCGAGATCTTTTTGTAGATGTTCCGCATGGCCGTACTCTGGACGATTTCCATGGGTTCATTGTCTGCGCCGACTTTTTCCACATCGAGCTTGGAGAAGGTCTCTATGATTTCCTTCTGTCTGAGCAGTGTGGCCTGAAGATTCGCCATGCATGATTCATCACGCACGAAGGTAAGGCACATGACGGCCCGGCCCGTTTCGTCGAAAACGGGATGTCCTTCAAGAAGCAGGCGTCTTCCCGTGTCCGTATTCTGGACACGGGTCACTTTTTCCTGCGTCTGAATGACTTCAGGATTGACGATGATGTTGAGAACCCCCTGATGAACGAAGTCCTGAGCGTTTTTTCCGAGCATGACATCCCGGGAAATGGATGAGATTTCCTCGTAACGCCTGTTGAGATAGATGATGACGCCCCGAACGTCGGTAATGCAGATGCCCTCGTCAAGAAGGTCGAGGATCTGATCCAGATAATCATAGAGCAGAGATTTGAACTCAGCCATGTCACGCTCCTTCCTGTTGAATGCAGGGGTGAATGATGAAGACGGCATGATACTGTCATGACGGCAGGCAGCATGACGGCCGGGGAACGTTGCCATGATTCATGGCCGGGCATGGTGCTTTTGATGAGAAACGACATGTCATGATCATGCTGCAGGCAAAGAGTACGTTTCGGGGCGTGAGGCGGCAGGCACGCCATGGGTGAAGAAAAAAGGTTGCCGCGTTCGCCGGCGTGAAGGCCGGGCATGGAGCAGGGAGAGAACGGGGAAAGGACGATGTTCCGCCGTGTTCTGCCGCATCGTGAAAAGAGGGTGCCCTTCTCCTTCCGGCGGAGGAGGAAGGCGTTTTGATATCGTAAGCCGTCATGCTCCAGCGTGCGGAGGAAACGTTGCGCTTTTTTGCACCGGGGAGTTTCATCTGGCACGTTCGGGAAGGCACGGAGAGGGGCATGGCGCTTCATGCGGCGGGATATTCCTTTATTCCTCTATTCAAATGGACACGATTCCGACCCGGAGTTTCACAAAAGCATGAAAATCCTCCTGCGTTTCCGCAAGGCAGAAGTCCTGTTCAAAGCAACGCGATGCCGTTCTCTGACGCTGATAAAGAGAGTTTTCCTCCAGACTTGTCGTGCAAGTGCCGGGGCGCTCCGTTAAGGACGGAGACGGCCTTCAGCATACATGAGGGAAAATGTCATGACAATGTGTTGCAAAATGGATACGCATTCTTGCGTCGTTTCCTCCAAAAAGCCTGGTACTGGGAAGAAAAGCGGAGCGATGCAATATGGTCACATCTTCTCGTTGTGTTGCATATACGCATCGCATAGCTTTCATCTATGGGAAATTATTGATGAAATATGATGCAAACACATTTTTTCTCCGCATGGTTTCTTTGTATTTGGATAAATATTTCACATGGTTGAATCGGCCCTTTTCGTCCCCCGAAATTCCGCCTTCCCGGAAGAAAAAATAAAAAATTCAATAATGAAAGTGTATTATTGCTATTTTTTTTGTCTGGCACGCTTTTTGCTAGAGAGCAGGTAATGTTTTAGCCTCAAGGAGGGAACCATGAAACTGAATCTGGCAGGAAAAGTCGTTGTGATTACCGGGGGAACCGCAGGGATAGGAAAGGCCTGCGTGAATGCTTTTCTTGAAGAAGGATGCAAAGTTGCCATCTGTGCCAGGTCCGAGGAGAAGCTGGAAGCGTTCCGCAAGGAGTATGAGGGGCAAAGCGTCCTGACTCTGCGCGCGGATGTTTCCTGTCCTTCCGATATGGAACAGTTTGCGGCGAAAGTGGCGGAGCAGTTCGGCGGCATTGATGTGTGGGTCAATAATGCAGGCATTTACCCCAAGGGATATCTGACCGAAATGCCGCTTGATCTGTGGCAGAAGACCTTCGATATCAATGTGAGCGGCGTATTGTACGGGGCGCGTGCGGCCGTACCGTGGATGAAAAAAAGAGGGGGCGGCGTCATCATCAACGCTGCGTCGTTCGCCACCATGATACCCACGGCCGGACGCGGTGCCTACGGCATCACCAAGGCGGCCGTAGGCCACCTGACCAAGGTGCTCGGTGCGGAACTGGCTCCCGACAATATCCGGGTTACGGCGTATATGCCGGGATTTGTGGCAACGGAACTGACGGCGCCTGTGGTAGGCGAGTACGAAGGCGACGCCATAAAAAGGCAGGTTGCCCAGCATCGGTACGGTACGCCGGAAGAAATCGCGCCTCTGGTGGTGTTTCTCGCTTCCGATGCCGCCAGCTTCATCACGGGCAGCGGAGTGGAAATCAGCGGTGGAAAGTATTGTGTTCAGAATCCGTATGCCGCGTGGGAACGCGCCTGATACTTCAAGGAGTAAGCCATGCTTTACGGACTGTCCCGTTTTTTCACCATGCTGGTGAAGCGTTTTCTTCCGGACGCCTATATTCTGGTTATCCTCCTGACGCTTGTGAGTTTTATCACCGCGTTCATCTTTACGGAGTCCTCCTGCATTGACCTCATCAATGCATGGGGCAAGGGCTTTTCCAGCCTGCTGATGTTCACCATACAGTCGGCTCTTATTTATACCACCGGGCATGCACTGGCGAGCACGCACGCCGTCCGCCGTCTGCTTGATTCCGTTGCAGGTATCCCCCGCACGCCGTTTCAGGCCGCGCTCATGACCTTTTACGTCACGGCCTTCGGTTCATTGTTCAACTGGGGCTTCGGACTCGTGGTGGGGGGACTCATTGCCCGTGAAATGGCGCGAAGAGTGCCGAACATCGACTACGGCTTTACCGTGGCCGCAGGCTATTCCGGCTTTGTAGTGTGGCACGGCGGTTTTTCGAGCGCCGTCGCGGCCGATCTCGCCACCTCTGGAGGCGTATTGTCCAAAGCTCTGGCGGCCCGCGGCCTGCCGGATATGGTTATTCCCTTCAGCGATTCCATCCTGTCCGCATCAAACATCACCATCACGGCGGTCATGCTCATCGTGCTGCCGTTCATGCTGAAGGCCATCCATCCTCATCCCGATGAAGTGGTTCCCGTTGACCCTGCGCTGTTCGGAGAGGAGAAGGATCTTGCCGTTCCTCCGCTGGAAGATTCCCCTGCGTCCCGGCTGGAGCACAGTCGTGCCCTGAGTCTCCTGTTCAGTGCGCTGGGTTTTGCATACCTGGGATATCATTTCTGGACCAGGGGCATGGACATCAACCTGAACATTCTCATCATCATTTTCATGTGGCTGGGAATTTTCCTGCACGGCACTCCCATCCGCTATGTGGTGGCGCTGAAGGAAGCCGTGGCCGGGGCAAGCGGCATCATCACCCAGTTCCCTCTGTACGGCGGCATACAGGGCATCATGGTGGCTTCCGGTCTCGCCTCCATGATAGCAAGCGGCGTCATGTCCATTGCGACTGCAAAAACGCTGCCTCTGCTGACCTTCATTTCCGCCGGCATCATCAACATCTTCATTCCTTCCGGCGGCGGGCAATGGATTGTGCAGGCTCCCATTTCCATTCCTCCGGCCATTGATATGGGCGCCAATGTGGGTTTGACCGGCATGGCCGTGGCCTACGGCGATCAGTGGACGAACATGATCCAGCCTTTCTGGGCTCTGCCCATGCTGGCCATCGCCGGACTCGGTATCCGGGACATCATGGGGCCGTGCGTGATGACGCTTATTTTCAGCGGCATCATCATGGGCGCCGGCCTGTACTTCTTCGCCTGAGAAAACGTCTGCTTCCGCCCCAATCTCCGGGCGGAAGCAGATTTTGAGATACGGGCTGGTCAACCCCGGCAAACCTGTTCTTGAGTTCTTTACACGCGCCTTTTCCCGTCCTTCGCCTTCTTGTCATAAGCTCCAGAGCAGGGCAGCCTTTCCGGGCATGAGGCCGGCAGGACTCTGCAGGATCGGCGGACGCTTGCCCTGAAAGTTCAACCATGGCGGGCAGGGTTTTCCGCCTCGTCCCTCCTTCCGCCGGGGACAAAGAACCGGTCTTCGGAGAAGGCCTCTGCCGCAGGGAATGGGCGGAACTGAGCCTTTTCCGGCAGCCTCCCGGCGCGTGCCGCCCGCGGCGTAACGTGTTTGTCTTTTGCGTGTCTCGCCCGTTTTTCTGAAGGTCGCCTTCCCCGGTTTTTCTGCAGAAACGCCGTCTTTTTGCCGGACGTTCCCCTTCCGGGGGGGAAGAGCTTTCTTCCGTGCCGTTTTCCGTGTCGTTCAAGATGTGCAGGAGACGGCACGGTCGGCAGCTGTCACATAGTTACGACTTTTGTCGTTCGTGCGGTCCGCGGTGGGGAAAATCCGGACATGGGGCATGAAAAAGCGGAGCCTCCCTTCAGGGAGACTCCGCTTTTTCATGCTTTGCCGAAGGTTACAGGCAGCGCAGCTGCGTTTCCGGGTCGAAGACATGGCCGTGGCCCGGGCGGGCCGTCAGGCGGATGACGTCGCCGGAGGCGGGGCGCTGGGCGCCCTGGAGGCGCACGATGATGGTTTCGTCGCTCTTCACCTGAGCATCCCTGCCCATGGGGTGGCAGTAGGCCAGGGTATCGGAACCCAGCGCTTCCACGATGTCCACGGTGACGCGGATGTCGCCGTCCGGGTCGAAGAGCAGGTCTTCGCTGCGTATGCCGAGAAGGACGTCGCCGTTTCTGCCGGACATGTTGATGTCGGCGGCCTGTACGCCGGAAAGGCGCGTGCCGTCGGGCAGAATGAGCTTTCCGTCCTCGGCGGTGGCATGCACGATGTTCATGGAGGGAGAACCCATGAACTGGGCCACGAACACGGAGGCGGGGCGCAGGTACACGTCGTCGGGCGTACCGTACTGCTCAATATGGCCCGCGCGAAGCACGAGAATCTTTTCCGCCAGCGTCATGGCTTCCACCTGGTCGTGAGTGACGTAGATGCTGGTGGTGGCAAGGCGCTGATGCAGCCTGCGCAGTTCTATGCGCATCTGGTTGCGGAGATTGGCGTCGAGGTTGGAGAGCGGTTCGTCGAAGAGGAACACGCTGGGTTCGCGCACGATGGCGCGGCCCATGGCCACTCGCTGGCGCTGGCCGCCGGAAAGCTGGCGGGGCATACGGGTGAGCAGTCCGTCCAGTCCGAGGAGCTTGGCGGCTTCCTCGGCGCGGCGTCTGCGTTCCTCGGCGGGAATGCCGCGTACCTTCAGGCCGTAGGTGATGTTGTCGTACACGTTCATGTGCGGGTAGAGCGCGTAGTTCTGGAACACCATGGCGATGTTGCGGTCCTTGGGTTCCATGTGCGTCACATCCCTGTCGCCGATGTAGATGGAGCCGGAGGTCACTTCCTCCAGACCGGCGATGCAGCGCAGAGCCGTGGACTTGCCGCAGCCCGAGGGGCCCACCATGACCATGAAGGAACCGTCGGGCACTTCGAGGTTGAGGCCGGAAAGTACCTTGTTCTTGTTGAAGGTCTTGTCTATGTCGCAAAGACGAACGTTTGCCATTGTCTCTTCCTTGTACGGGTTACTTCTCGGTTTCCACAAGTCCGCGGACGAAGAGCTTCTGCATGCCGAGCACCACGAGAAGCGGGGGCAGCATGCCCAGAAGCGCCACGGCCATGATCAGGTTCCATTCCGGCACGGCGTCGGGGATGTTCACCATGCGCTGTATGCCCATGACCACGGTGTACATGCCTTCCTGGTTGGTGACGAGCAGCGGCCACAGGTACTGGTTCCAGCCGTAGATGAACAGCACCACGAAGAGAGCCGCAGTGTTGGTGCGGGAAAGGGGAAGCACCACGTCCACGAAGAAGCGCCAGGGGCCCGCGCCGTCGATGCGCGCGGCTTCCAGAAGTTCCTGCGGAATGGTCATGAACATCTGCCGGTACAGGAACGTGGCCGTCGCCGAGGCGATGAGCGGCAGGATGAGGCCTGCGTAGCTGTCGATGAAGTTCAGGTTTGCCGCCACCTGGAAGGTGGGCACGATACGCACTTCCACGGGCATCATGAGCGTGATGAAGATGAGCACGAAGCAGAGTTCGCGCCCCGGGAAGCGGAAGTACACGATGGCGTAGGCCGCGGTGATGGAAATGGCGATTTTGCCGAGGGCTATGCCGAGCGCCATGATGAGGCTGTTGCCCATCATGACCCATACGGGTATGCCGCCTGCGGCCTTGAGGCCTTCCGTGAGCACGGTGGTGAAGTTTTTGATGAGCTCCTCGCCGAACCACAGGGGCGTGGAACCGATGAGCACGTCGTAACTGTGCGAGGTGGCCACGAGAGCCACATACAGGGGAAAGAGCACGATGGCTGCGCCGAAAAGCAGTACGGCGTGGCTCAGCGCTCTTCCCAGTCCTTTCTTTTCTACCATAACGAATCCCTTTTCCTGTTGCGGCTAGTAGTTGACCTTGCGCTCGACGTAGCGGAACTGGAGGAACGTCAGGATCATGACGATGAACATGAGCACGACGGACTGGGCGGAGGAACCGCCGAAGTCAAGCCCGATGAAGCCGTCGTTGAAGACCTTGTAGATAAGCGTTTCCGTGGCGCGGGAAGGGCCGCCCTGGGTAACGGCATGCACGATGCCGAAGGTCTCGAACAGGGTGTAGATGGTGTTCACCACCAGCAGGAAGAAGGTTGTGGGCGAAAGCAGGGGGAAGATGATGTTGCGGAATCTCTGCCAGGGGCTTGCGCCGTCGATGGCGGCCGCTTCTATGAGGGAACGGGGAATGGCCTGCAGCCCGGCGAGGAAGAACAGGAAGTTGTAGGATATCTGTTTCCACGAGGCGGAGATGATGAGCAGAAGCAGGGCCTGATTGCCGTTGAGTTTGTGGTTCCAGGTGTAGCCCAGGCCGTCGAGGAAGGTGGAAAGCACGCCGACGGAGGGGTTGAAGAGGAAGAGCCACAGCACACCCGCGAGAGGCGGAGCCACGGCGTAGGGAATGATGAGCATCGACTTGTAGAGCGTGCCGCCGGTATGCACCTGGTCGGCCACGACGGCCATGAGCAGGGAAACGCCCATGGTGAGGGTGATGGTGGCGATGCTGAAGATGAAGGTGAGGTAGAGGGTTTCCAGATAGCCCGGGTCGGAGAAAAGAACGGCGAAGTTGTCCAGCCCGACGAATTCCCTGGAAAGCCCGAAGGAATCTTCCATATATACCGAGCCCAGCAGCGCCTCGCCGGCGGGGTAGAAGAAAAACACCACCGTGATGACAAGCTGGGGCAGCAGGAAGAGGATGGGCAGTATCAGATGCCTCTTGCCCCGGAACGCGTAACGCTCATCCTGCATTGAGAGCTCCTTTAATTGCGGGTGAGGGGAGGGGCGATGCCCCTCCCGGATGAGCGTGCCTAGCGGTTGGCCCTTTCAAAGCGGCGCAGTTCGCCGTTGCCGCGCTTCACGGCGGAGTCGAGGGCTTCCTTGGCGGTCTTCTTGCCGGCCCAGACGGCTTCGAGTTCTTCGTCGATGATGTTGCGGATCTGGACGAAGTTGCCGAGACGCAGGCCGAGGGTGTTGATGGTGGGCTTCTTGTCGGAGAGAGCCTTCACGGCCACGTCGGTACCGGGGTTCTTGTCGTAGAAGCCCTGCTGCTTGGTGAGTTCGTAACCTTCGAGAGTAACGGGCACATAGCCGGTGGCCTGATGGAAGGCGGCCTGGACTTCGGGCTTGAGCACATAGTTCAGGAAGGCGGCCACGCCGTTTTCAGAATCCTTGGAGTGTCCGGCCATGGCCCACACGGCCGCGCCGCCGATGACGGTGTTCTGGGGAGCGCCTTCCACGTCGGGCCAGTAGGGCAGAACCATCACGCCCCAGTTGAACTTGGCGCCGGCCTTGACGGCGGCGTAGGAACCGGAGGAGTTCATGAGAATGCCCGCTTCACCGGCGGTGAAGGTGTTGATGGCTTCGGACTTGCGGCCCACATACACGGAAACGCCTTCCTTGTTCAGCTGGGAAAGGAAGTCGATGTGCTTGACCTGCAGGGGGCCGTTGAAGAGCAGTTCGGTGTTGAGGCCGTCGAAACCGTTGTTGTTGGAGGCGAAGGGCACGTTGTGCCAGGCGGAGAAGCTTTCAAGCTGCACCCAGGACTGCCAGCCGCTGGTCATGCCGTACTTGCACGCGCCGGATTCCTTGATCTTGCGGGCGAGGTCGGCCACTTCAGGCCAGGTACGGGGGAAGTTTTCCGGGTCGCCGCCGGCCTTCTTCACGGCGTCCTTGTTGTAGTAGAGAACGGTGGTGGAGGCGTTGAAGGGCATGGCGATGAGCTTGCCGTCGCTCGTGGAGTAGTAGCTCGTCACGGAAGGCAGGAACTTGGACATGTCGAGCGGGGTGCCCGCGTTTTCCATGATTTCCCAGATGGGACGGATGGCACCCTTGGCGGCCATCATGCTGGCGGTGCCCACTTCGAAGATCTGGATGATGTTGGGGTGCTGTTTGGCGCGGAAGGCGGCGATGGCGGCCGTCATGGCTTCGTCGTAGTTGCCCTTGTACACGCCTTTGACTTCATACTTGTCCTGGGAGGCGTTGAAGTCGTTGATGATGTTGTCGGTGATTTCACCGAGTTCACCACCCATGCCATGCCAGAAGGTGATGGTGGTCTTGGCCTGCACGGGGGCGGCCAGAAGCATGAGACTGATGGCCATCAGGGCCACGGAACGGAACGAACGCATACGTTCTCCTGCCTTGCGGACGGGTATCGTCCGGTTGGGGTTCCCGGGGGAATCCCGGATGGGAAGGCCCGGAGTTCTGAAAAGAGCTCCGGGCAGGCTCCGGCCCGCTAGCCTCTTCCGAGTGCGGAGCGGCAGGCGGCCGGAAAATCGGTAATGATGCCGCTTGCGCCGTGGGCGACAAGTTCCCTGGCCTCGTCCATGTCGTTGACGGTCCAGACGTTGACGGCGAAGCCCGCATCGCGCAGCGCTTCAAGGTCTCCGGGGGCGAGGATGAGCCTGTCGGGATGATAGGCGTTCACGCCGAGGCGGCGGCAGAGCGCCACGGGATCATCCGGGCGCGTCGTCTCCACAAGCGCGCCCGTGGCCATTTCGGGACACAGGGTGCGACATTCTTCCAGATAACGGTGCTGGAAGGAGGAAATGATGATTTGATCCACCATGTCGAGGCGGCGGATCATCTCTAACACATCTTTTGTGACGGTATTATGACCGATGAGGTGTTCGTGGTTTTTTATTTCCACATTCACATACCAGTCGAGGCGCTTGGTGAGAAGAAGCGCTTCTTCCAGCGTGGGAATACGCAGTCCTTTAAAGGAAGCGAGCGTATCTGCGCCTATTTCTCCGGCGGCCACGCGGCCGAACTGGTCGCGTCCTTCATACCAGGAACCGGCATCCAGCCGGGAAAGTTCCTCCAGCGTGAAGTCGCATACGCGGTAGGAACTTCTGCCGGGGTACACTTCCTCGACGTTGGTGGTACGCACGAGCGTATCGTCGTGCACCACCACAAGTTTGTAGTCCCTGGTGTAGTTGACGTCGAGCTCCCAGAGATCTGCCCCGACGCTGTGGCCGAGTTCGGCAGAGGTGAGGGTGTTTTCCGGGGCGTGGCCTCTTGCGCCGCGGTGGGCGATGACAAGGGGCTGGGGAGCGCGGACATGCAGTTCAACGGTGCTTTTCATGGCAGATATCCCATTCCATGATGGTTTTCCCGCAGGCGGACTGTCTGAGGGAGCGCGGGCGTAATGCCCGCAAAACATGAGAGACGTAACCCGGAAATCCGAGGTGTTTTTTATGGCCGGATATGGGAAAAGGAATGTATTGTGCCGCAGAACTTATGTTTTCCTGTAATTATCTTAAAATATATCCTTTATCAAGCGCATTTTTTTTCTTGTGCGCGCACTTTTTCTTTTTTTATGGTCGGGCGCGTATATTGTGAAAAATCTCCATAATGTCGGCCGTGCAGTATCCTGGGAGGAGAGATGTGCCGCATGAATGCCGTAATGTGCATGTTGTGTGTTGTTCGTAAAATGGGAACAAGCAGCATCTTCTCGTGCCGCACAGGCGTGCCGCATTTTTATGCGGGGACGGGAATGTCCCGAAAAACGTTTTTTTCTGTGGGAAGAAGGCGACTCGGAACCTGTACGCGCGTGTCACGGTCCGGGAGCCGTGCCGCGTATTCGTGCAGTCTGTCGAAGGGCGGGAACTTCCGTGACGGCACGCGTTCGACGGAATGCGGGTACGACAGGGAAAGCGCCTCTGTCGGGAGTGAAGAGAAGGGAGAATGAGGGGGAACGCCGTTCCAGACCTGGGCCCGGCTTGCAGGCGCAGGCATACGGGAATTTCGCGTGTTGCTGAAGAAGTGCCCGGCACGGCGTATGCCGCGCCGGGCGGGGAGAGCCAGCGTTTTCTGCCCGATCTTCGGCGGGAAGGGCCGTCGATGAGGAAGCGTCTTCACGCCGCCTGCTTTTTGCCGGGGAACAGGTTTCAGGCTCCGGCCGCGACCTGCCTGGTCTGGGCCTGGCGGCGTTTCTGCATGCGGCGGACGATGCAGGAGAGGGTGAAGTTGATGATGAAGTAGATGAGCGCGGCAAAGCCGAAGATAACGGCCACCTGCGCGATGCCCACGGTCTGGCCCGTGTAGCGGGGCAGAAGCGCCAGGGCGTTTCGGGAACGGAACATGAGTTCCGCCACGGCCACCATGGAAAGGAAGGACGTATCCTTCACCACGGTGATGACCTGACTGAGCAGCGTGGGGACGATGTTCTGGAAGCACTGGGGCAGGATGATGTAGATGAGCGTCTGCACGAAGTCGAAGCCCTGGGAGGACGCGGCCTCGAACTGCCCCTTGGGAATGGAGTTCAGTCCGCCGCGGATGATTTCCGCAATGGTGGCGGAGGTGAAGAGCACGAAGGCGAAGGAGCAGCGCAGAAAGGCCGTGGGCAGGGGCGCGTACACATAGCAGATGAGCACCCACATGAGATTGGGCGTATTGCGGAAGATTTCGATATACACGCCCGCGAGTCTGCCGAGGATGAATTTGTCGTAGCTTCGCAGCAGCGCCAGAATAAGACCGAAGAAGATGCTGCATATCACGATGACGACGGAAAGCTCGATGACAAGCCCTGCGCCGCCCAGCAGATAGGAGAGTATCTCAGGCGTAAAGGTACGGGTAATGACCTCGATCACGACAGTTCTTCCTCTATTTTTCTGAGCTCTTCACCGGCATGGCTGTCCTTTTTCTTGAGTCTTTCCTCATAGCGCCGTCCCCAGGTGGAAAGGGGGAAGCACAGGAGAAAATACAGCACGCCGCATACCAGAAACGGCGGCCCGTAGATGCTGGCTCCGCTGGTGGCCCAGTCGTTGGTGCGGTTCATGAGGTCCGTGCCGCCGATGAGGGCGATGACGGAGGTGTTCTTGATGAGGTTCACCATCTGGTTGACCAGCGGAGGGAGTATGATTTTCACCGTCTGGGGGAGTATGACCCAGCGCATGGTCTGTACATAGGTGAATCCCTGGGAGGCTGCGGCTTCCGACTGGCCGCGCGGGATGGACTGTATGCCTGCGCGCACCACTTCGGCGATGTACGCGCCGTGATAGATGCCCACGGCGAAGATGCCCACGCTTACCTGTCCCATCATCACCCCGATATAGGGCAGGGCGAGGTAGAACACATAGGCCTGCAGCACCAGCGGCGTGTTCTGGATGGCTTCCACATAGGCCCGGGCCACGTTCCTCGGCAGAAGAAACTGCGAGGTGGACATGACGCCGAACACGACGCCCAGAGCCAGGGCCAGCGCCAGCGCTGCGATGGATACCATCACGGTCACGCCGAAGGCCTGAAGGAAAAGCTGCCAGTCGGCCAGAAAGACGAGCCAGCAGGAGGGAGACAGTATTTGCTCGATCACGGTTCAAACCTGTATTTGCGGCGCGGCTTACGCCGCGCCCTGAAGATGCCTATTTTTTAAAGGAGGGAGCGACGTTGTGCGCTGCGATGATTTTGTCGATGGTACCGTCGGAAAGCCACTTGGTGATGTTTTCTTCCACAAAGGCGGCAAGGCCCTTGTTGGAAAGCCTGGTGGCCACGCCGTATTCCTGCGGGGCGAAGCGGACGGTGGTGAGAATTTCCGTGCTCGGATCGAGGTAGCCGGAAAGGATGGAGCCGTCCACGCAGAAGGCCTGGACCTGACCGGCGTCGAGGGCGGCCTTGATGGAGGGATAGTCGGGGAAGGTCTGGATGTTGTCGGTGTCGGTCAGGGTGACGCCGTTTTCCCTGGCCGCGGCGATGAGCGCATCCTTGGAAGTGGAGCCTTCCGCCACGCCCACGAGCTTGCTTGCAAGGTCGGCATACCCCTTGATGCCGCCGTTTTTCTTCACCAGCAGGGAAACGGCGTCGGTGTAGTAGGCGGAGGAGAAGTTCCAGATGTTCTTGCGCTCGGGAGTGATGGTGAAGGTGGCGAGCACCATGTCGATGTCGCCGGTATCAAGAAGCTGTCCGCGTGTTTTGGCCGTCACGGCGGTGAAGGATACCTTGTCGGGCCTGATGCCCATGGCTTCGGCGAGTTTTCTGGCCAGATCCACTTCCAGGCCTGCATATTCGCCGGAAAGATCCTGCATACTGAATCCCGGCACGTCGGACTTCACGCCCACGCGAAGTTCCCCGCGTTTCACGATGGCCTGAACGTCGTCCGGCAGGGGGGCTGCGAAAGCTCCGGCGGACAGGCCCAGAACGGCGACGGCGGAAAGCAGGAACATGCCTATGCGGTGCAGTTTCTTCATTTCTTTCTTCTCCTTGATGCTTATGCCGAAAGGCGTTTTCAGAATATCTAGTGCAGAATCTTGCCGAGGAACTGTTTCGTTCTCTCGTGGGTGGGGCTGAGGAAGAAGTGTTCGGGCGTGCCTTCCTCGAGAATGGTACCGTCGTCCATGAAGATCACTCTGTCCGCCACCTCACGGGCAAAACCCATTTCATGGGTCACGATGACCATGGTGATGTTCTTTTCTCCGGCGAGCCTGACCATGACGTTCAGCACTTCCTGCACCGTCTCCGGGTCCAGTGCGGAGGTGGGTTCATCGAAAAGAATGATTTTCGTCTGGCTGCACAGCGCGCGGGCGATGGCTACGCGCTGCTGCTGACCGCCGGAAAGCGTGGCCGGGTAGGCGTGAGCCTTTTCCTCAAGGCCGACCACCTCGAGGTAGTGACGGGCGATGTCCTGTGCTTCGCTCTTCGACTTGCCGAAAAGTTTCACGGGCGCGAGGGTGAGGTTTCCCATTACCGTGAGGTGCGGGTAGAGATTGAACTGCTGAAACACCATGGACGAAGTGTTGCGCACAAGTTCAATGCGGTTTTTCCGGGTCAGTTCCACGTCGTCGATGAACACATGACCCGACGTGGGGATTTCAAGGCCGTTCATGCAGCGTACCGTGGTGGATTTGCCCGAACCGGAAGGGCCGATGATGACGAGTTTTTCCCCTTCCTTCACTTCCAGATTCACGCCTTTGAGTACTTCATGGGAGCCGAAGGATTTATGCACGTTGGAAAGCCTGATCACGTTTTTCTCCCTGGGAGCGGACAGGTAAACGTCGCGCAGCCCCTTGTTTTTCTTTGGCTTTTTTGAAAAGAAAAAAAGTTGTTCTTAACAATAATGTAAAAATATATCCACATGTCATTTTTTTGTCAATTATGTCTATTTCTTTTGTTATTCTCCTTAAATAAAGATATTATGAATGGTAAATTCTCTTTACTGCTATGTAATTCTTTGTTATTTTTGTAAAAAATGATGATATGCTACATAATATTATATCGTTGCGCATTATGATGAAAAGAGAGGTATTTTGGGGATATGGGTAGTATGGTTATTTTTTCAATAATTCAGTTTTGTTGAATAAAATGGAATGTGAGCGGCACTTTGACGGATCGGAAAACGAAGTTTTCCGCTGAGGAAAAAGCAATTAATAAAAAAAGAGAATTTTTTATCCGCTTGTGCCGGGATTTGTTTCCTCTCTCATATTGCAGAAAGTTGCTTTTTCCCCTCCGACGGCAGTTCCGGGGTATGCCGCCGACGAGGAAAACGAAGATAAACGGGCTTCTTCGGCATGGCCGTTTTCCGCATCAGGGAAAGAGGCTCTCAGAGTTGCCCGGCGGCGGGAGCGGTACCGGCAGCACGGGGCGTCGAAGGGCCGGAGAGATAGTTTTGGGGAAAATGCGTGCGGAAGGGGAGGCCGGCGGAGTATGAAAACGCCGGGGAGAGCAGACTCTCCCCGGCGTTCAGAGGAATAGGGCCGTATGGACGGCGAAGGGATGGAGATTTGCCGTGCCGGGATCAGAGGCCCAGCAGGCGTGCGGCGTTTTCACCGAGCAGCTTGTTTCTTACTTCCGGGCGGAAGCTCTCTCTGAACTCATGCACGCAGGAAAGGGGAATGAAGGGATAGGCGGACCCGAACAGCATACGGTCCTGCATATAGTAGTTGCCCGCACGGATGTAGTCGTCCTGACCGGGCAGATGAAAGAAATAGAGATCCGGGCAGAGGTAGATGTTTTTCTGATAGAAGCAGACGCCCAGGATTTCCTGTACGAAGGGCCAGCATCCATGTGCCGCGATGAAGTTCACTTCCGGGAAGTCTGCGGCCACCTTGCTGAGTCGCTGGGGATGGGAATAGGTTCTGTCCGGCCCCGCCCTGCCGCCTATCATGAGCACTACGGGGAGCCCGCAGGCCTCGCATTCGGCATACAGGGGATAGAGGCGGGCATCATCCACATAGCGCGGCTGCGCCATGGCTCCCGGTTCCAGCACCACGCCCTTGAGCGGCCCGTCCAGGCAGACGCGGCGGATTTCCGCAATACCCTGTTTCGGGTCCGAGGCGTCTATGCCGGCCAGGCCTGCGAATTTTCCCGGCCAGGTCTGCGTCAGACGGATGATGTCGTCGTTGGAGACATTGCCCTTTTTGTGGCCTATGCGTCCTGTGGCAACGCCCATGTCTATGCCGTTTTCCTCCATTTCCCGGAGCAGCAGTTCCATGGACTGCTGTCTGGACGATTCGGAGCGGCGCAGGCCGATATTGTCGGCATAGAAGTCCGCGGCGGCCTTGTCCGCATACATGCCGGTATGGAGGAAGCCCCCGAACGGAGGTCTCAGGCGGAAGTCGATGACCATGTCTGCTCCTTTTCGGCTGTGCCGTAGAGGATAGGAGGCGTTTAACCGGGGAAGCGTGTCCGGCTGCCGCAGGAAGGCGTCAGATGCCGCCGGGCTTGTGCCTTACGGAAAAGACGCATTCCGTGCGGACCCGTGCGCCGGATGATCCGGTATTTCCCGGCCGGAGTGTGTTATCTTCATGCTTCTGCGGTTCAGGCCTCGAGTCCGAGCAGCGCCGCCGCGTTGTGGTACATGAGGTCGGGCAGAACTTCCGGCTTGAACAGCGTACGGAAATTGTGCACGCATTCCAGCGGAAGGAAGGGATAGGCGGAGGCATAGAGAATACGCTTGCGCATATAGGTATGGGCCGCCGTCACATAGTCCTGCCAGCCTGGATGGTTGAAGATGTAGAGGTCCGGGCTCAGGTAGATGTTCTGCTGCACGAAGCATACGCCGAGCACGGCCTGTACCCAGGGCCAGCCTCCGTGGGAGACGATGAACTTCACCGTGGGGAAATCGGAAGCTATCTTATGAATGATGCGGGGGAAGCTGTAGTCCACGTTGGGCCCGGCGTTTCCCCCGAGCATGACCATGACGGGGATGTCGTATTTTTCGCACTCGGCATACAGGGGATAGAGCAGGGCGTCGTCGCCGTACATGGGCGGGCGCACCGCTCCCGGCTCCAGCACCACGCCTTTGAGCGGTCCGTCCACCACGGTTCTGTGGATTTCCCGCAGCGACCAGCGCCAGTCCAGAGGATTGAGACCGGCAAAGCCGAAAAAACGGCCGGGGTATGTTTCCGTGAGACGGATGACGTTGTCGTTGCTCATGCCTCCGGCAAAGTGCTCCACGCGGCCGGTGGCTACGCCGATGTCGATGCCGTTGTCGTCCATATCCTTAAGGAGCAGCTCCATGCTTTCTTCCGCGATGGAGGGGGCAAGCTCCCTGCCTATGTTGGAGGCGTAGCTTCTGCAGCGCTCCTTGTTGGTGTACATGCCGAGCTTGACGTAATCCCCGAAGGGGGGACGAAGGCGAAAATCAATGACCATGGGAAGCTGCCCTCCTGTATGGGGCGGCAAGGAAAAAGAAGGAAAAACGGCATGATGCCCCCGGCGGGCGTTCCTCATGGGGGAATCGTCGTGCCGCAGCCCTGCCCTGTCTGCCTAGCGGCAGAAATTGGCGCGGACACGCTTGTCATAGACGGGGGCGGGGAATTTTTCCCGTCCTGCCTCCATGACCTTGAGCAGCCACGCCATGTTGCGGCCGAGTACCTGCATGGTCTGTACGCCTTCCGTATCCTGAGAGAGGAATTCCTCGGGCTTCCAGCCGAAAACGATGTTCCAGTACTGGCTGTTCACGGTGATGAGATTGGAACAGTTGAGGTAGTTGCCGAGCTGCTGGGCCGTGTTGACGGCCCCGGCACGGCGACAAACGGCAATGGCTGTGGCGGGCTTGGGCCCCCAGCCTTCGAGATGTTCCGTGGCGTAGAGCAGACGGTCGAGGCAGGCCTTGAACGTGCCGGGAATGCCCATGTAGTGTACCGGGCAGCCGAGAATGAGTCCGTCGTATTCGGGCAGTTTGTCGATGATGTCGTTGACGATGTCGTTATGGATGCAGTGGTGGCCGTTGGTGCGGCATTTGCGGCAGTCGACGCAGCCGGCAACGGCTTTTGCGCCGATATGGATGATGTCCAGCCCGATGTTTTCCCTGGCGAGTTCCTCACCTACGAGGTTGATGGCGTGCCAGGTGACTCCCCTGGGATTCTGACTGCCGTTGAGAGCGAGAACCTTCAT
Source organism: Mailhella massiliensis (assembly GCF_900155525.1). Classification (NCBI taxonomy): domain Bacteria; kingdom Pseudomonadati; phylum Thermodesulfobacteriota; class Desulfovibrionia; order Desulfovibrionales; family Desulfovibrionaceae; genus Mailhella; species Mailhella massiliensis. Next base: position 489,962 of record NZ_LT706952.1, on the reverse strand, counting down.
GATGAAATCCTTTGCAAAAAGGTGACACAAGAAGAAGCACAAGAGATGTAAAAGAATGTATAGAGTATATCTGCAGGTTATAACAAAGACTTTTTTTGTTGGTGTTGTATATGGAAAATAAATATGTATTATTCGATGCAATATTCCTTGATGAGCTCCATGACGGCGTTTGCCTGAGGGCTGAGGTAGGAATCGCTGAGGTAGGCCAGCACGGGCTGGAAGATGACATAGTGGTCGATGTCGCGTACGGGGAAAACGTCCTCCGCATAGCTGGGAATTTCGGTATTGGGAATGAGCGCCACGGCGGGCGTGGTGTAGAGAAGATTGATGAGCAGGGAAGGCAGCTGTGCGTCCAGCACCATCTGCGGTTTGAGGTGTTTTGCCTGAAAGGCGGCGACAATGGGGCGGAAGCCGTCGGCATTGGCCCAGCGCCGGGAAAAGAGCAGAGGATACTGCACGAGTTCCTCAAAGGTGACCTGTCCCTCGTGGGCAGGGGGAGGGAGCAGATTGGAGTACACGGCCACCATATGCTGCGGAGGCAGGTTGAAGGTGGTGTAGCAGTTGTAGGAAAGGTTGAGCCGGAGCACGGCGAGCTCTATGGAACGTTCCTGCAGATAGCGTTCTATGGTGGGGGAATCGGCCACCACCGTACGACAGGAAATGCGGGGATATTTTCGGATGAGATCCGGCACGATGCGCTGGAAATAGGACATGCAGTGCGCGCCTATGCCTATGCGTACTTCTCCGCTGAATTCCGAACCTATGTTGCGTATGCTTTCCGCCAGCCCCTCGATATGGCTGAGTATCTGCTGACTCTTATGGTAGAGCAGCTGTCCTTCCTTGGTAACCTTCCATTTTCCGTTGGCGCGGGAAATAAGCGAGCAGCCTACTTCCTCCTCCAGTTCCTTCAGTCGGAGGCTCAGCGGCGGCTGGCTTATGTTCAGGCGCTTTGCCGCCTTGCTTATCTGCCCTTCTTCCACAATGGTGCAGAAGTACAGCATGTCTTTGAGGTCCATGTTTTCTCCGGGGGCATGGTCATGAAATTTTCAGGAAGAGGCAGTTTCTTTTTCCGCGCAGACGGACGACTTCCACAGCTGTGCGGCCGGACCTTCCAGATTCATGAGTTGCCAGGTGTCTACGTGTCGTTCTTCTATGTGGGCGTCCCGTACCGGAGCCCACGCCCTGTTTTCCGGTGCGGCGCGATGCAGGCGAAGATGTTCTTCGGAATCGTAGAGTTCATAGAAGATGAACTCCCGGGCATCGTTCACGTTTCGCTGTATGCTGTGATAGAGAAGGCCGGCATGATGCGCGCAGGCCTTCTCGTATTCGACGAGCAGCACGGCGAAAGCGTCTTCCTGTCCCTGTTTTGCGCGCATGCGCGAGGTGATGGCGAAAGCCGGCATACGGGCCTCAGTTCATGTACTGGCCGCCGCACACGTCGAGGGTGCAGCCGGTGGTATAGGTGGCGTTATCCAGCATGAAGGCAATGGCTTCGGCGCATTCTTCGGCGGTACCCGTGCGTCCCATGGGGACTCTTTTCGCCGTGGCTTCCTTGTTGGGCAGCATGCGGGTGTCGATGGGGCCGGGAGCCACGCAGTTGACGCGTATGCCTTCTTCCGCAACTTCCCGGGCAAGTCCCTTGGTGAAAGCTATGATGCCCGCCTTGCTGGTGGCATAGGCGGTTTTCGCATGACCGGGCTGGCCGCCTGCAAGGGAAAAGCCGTTGCGTCCCGCAGTGGAACTGACGAGCACGATGGAACCGCCGCCCTGAAGGCGCAGTTCGGGCAGCACGGCTCTGCACAGCAGAAAAGTGCCGGTCAGGTTGTTGGTGAGTATGCGGTTCCAGAACTCCAGACTCATATCGGCCACGGAGGGCGCGGGAGTGGGGTTGACGGCGGCCGCGTGGACGAGTCCGCGCAGAGAGCCGAGGCTGCGCGCTTCTTCCACGAGACGGGCGCAGTCTTCCTCCCGGGAAACGTCGCACTGAATGAAGGTTCCGTTTATGAAGGCACGGTCTTCTTCGGAAGGTGCCGTACGGTTCCAGGTTCCGACTATGTGATAACGGGAAGAAAGCAGGCGTGCGGCGGCAAGTCCTATGCCGGTGGCGGAACCTGTGACGATGAGAACAGGCTTGTCCATGGAAGATGACTCCGTATGACTCAAAAAATGCTTCGGAACATGCCGTTCCGCCGGGGCCTTCCGAGGAAGGACCACCGACGGAACAGGGGATGACGAGGAAGAAGGCCTCACCGTTTCTTCGGACGGATATCCGACGTTCCGGCTACTTCAGGACTCCGATTTCTCTGTAGTATTTGGCTGCACCGGGATGCAGGGGCACCGTGGTCCGGCAGGCGACTTCGGGAGTCATGGTACCCCACAGGGGCACTGCCGTGGCGATATCCTGCCGGTGTTCCACAATGGCCTTGGTGATGCGGTAGGCCAGGTCTTCCGACATGTCCGCGTTGGCGATGATTTCGGTATGCGAAGTGAGGCCTCTCACGCCCTTCGCCTTGCCGTCATAGGCTTCGGGGGAAAATTCCGTAACGGTCATGCCGTATTCGTCGGCAATGTTTTTCACCACTTCGGGGTCCACGTCGAGGAAGCGGATGTTCACGGTGGACATGATATCCGTGTATTTGTAGGCGGGTTCTTCGCCGTGATACACGTCCACGTCGATGCGGCCGTCCTTCATCATGTCGATGGAGTCGGGAATGGAAAGGGGGAAGAGCTTCGCGCCGTTTTCCCTGAGCTTGTTCCAGCCTATGCCGTAGGCTTCAAATACCAGACGGGGCATCATTTCATTGTTGCCGCCGCTGGGATTGATGTTGATGCGTATGGGCAGCTTCTTGTCCCGGATATCCTCCATGGAGGTGATGCCCGAGGCCTCGGTGACGACGATGTGGGTATGCGCGCGGGTGTTCATGTTGACGAGCCCGGTGATGTTTTTCTGCGGGCTTTTGAACGGAGCCAGGCCTTTCAGAGCCATGACTCCGTTGTTGGACTGGATGACGCCGATCTGGCTCTGGTTGTTCTGCACACGGATGATGTTGGTGAGGCCGGCCGAGGGGAACATGGAATAATCGATGTCGGGGTTGTCCTGCATGATGGCGTTGCCCACGGCCCCCATGCCCACATAGAAGACGCCTCCCTGATTTCCCGCGGCGGCGTTGAGTTCAATCCTGTCTGCGGCGAACGCCGTTCCCGAGGCTAGGAAGGTAAGGGCTGCGCTTACGGCAAGGGCTTTGAACATGGTATGCATGGCGTACTCCTGGGATGAAGGTGAAAAGGAGAAACTGCGCGTTCAGGCGACCTGTGCGGCGGCCCTGCGCTTTTTCATGAACTGGAAGAAGATCACGGCCGCAGCCAGGGCGAGACCGATGACGTCGGTAAGCGTGCCGGGCATGACCATGCACAGACCGCCGCCGATGAGCATGAGTCTTTCCGGCAGACTGGCGGGAACGAGCAGGTATCCCTGCACTCCGCCTGCGAGAAGAACGACGCCGATGATGCTGGTGATGACGGCGACAACGATGGCCGGGGCCGAGCCCTGCGCCGCAAGTTCCGGCGCATAGATGAACATGAAGGGCACGATGAAGGCGATGGTGCCGAGCTTTGCGGCGGTGAATCCCGTCTTCATGGCCGGGGCCTCGGCGATGGCCGCACCGGCGAAGGCGGCCTGGCATACCGGGGGCGTGATGACGGAAAGAATGGCGAAGTAGAAGCAGAACATGTGCGCCACGATGGGCAGACATCCGGCCTTGATGAGGGCGGGAGCGCCGAGGGTGGCCACGATGATGTAGGCCGGAGCCGTAGGAACGCCCATGCCGAGCACGAGGCAGGTGAGCATGAGGCATACGCAGAGCAGAAAGAGGTTGTTGCCCGCAAAGGAGGTGATCACCGCCATGAGCTTGTAGCCCACGCCCGTGAGGGAAATGACTCCTATGATGATGCCTGCGCAGGCGCAGCAGCTGCCTATCATGAGCACGTTTTTTGCCGAAAGCTCCAGCGCCTCGCAGAAGCTGCGGAAGGAGAAGCGCGTTTCGGCGCTGAACAGCGCGATGAAGGGAACGGAGAGCGTGGCAGCGTTGGCGCAGAGGCTGACGCTTTTTCCCATGCACATGATGGTCACGAGAATGACGATGGGCAGAAGATAGTACAGCCTTCCGATCACGCGGGAGACGGGCGGCACAAGTTCCGCGTCGATATAGCCGAGGTTGGTGCGCACGGCTTCGAAGTGGATCATGCTCCACAGGGAAAGGTAGTACAAAATGGCGGGCAGCAGCGCGGCCTTGGCCACTTCGAGGTAGGGCACGCCTGCAAGGTCGGCCATGAGGAAGGCAGCCGCGCCCATGATGGGGGGCATGATCTGGCCGCCCGTAGATGCCACGGCTTCCACCGCGCCTGCAAAGTGAGGCTGATAGCCTACCTTTTTCATGAGCGGAATGGTGAAGATGCCCGTGCCGTACACGTTGGCCACGGCGGAACCGGAGAAGGTGCCGAACATGCCGGAGGCGAATATGGCCACCTTGGCGGGGCCGCCCTGGGATTTTTTCGTCAGCAGGCAGGCGATGTCCATGAAGATGTTGGTCATGCCGGAGCGTTCAAGAAAAGCCCCGAACATGATGAATCCGAAAATGGTACCCGTGGCTACGGAAGTGGGAATGCCGTACAGGCCTTCGTTGGAAAGATACATGCATTCCAGAATCATGTCGGACGTGATGGGCATGCGCTTGAGCGCCGAGGGGAGCATGTCGCCCCAGAATGCGTAGGCGAGAAACACGAGCGCGATGATGACCAGAGGCCAGCCCGTGGTTCTTCTCGTGACTTCCAGCGTCAGGACTATGGCGCAGACGCCGAGGAAAAAGGCCATCGGCGGCACTTCTTCGGCATAACGCATACGCATCATGATTTCCTCGCTGTGCAGGGTGATATACGCCGATATGGCGATGGCCAGCACGCAGAGGCAAAGATCCATCATGACGAAGAAGGCGGGTTCCTTTCTGCCCTCCGGGTACTTGAACGGGGGATAGAGGAGGAAGATGAGTACCATGACGAAGCCGAGGAAGTCGGCGCGCATGGTGGTGCCTTCCAGAACGCCGAAGGCGGTGAAGTAGATCTGGAACAGAGTAAACAGGATCGCTATGGCTGTTGCCAGAGGTTTGAGAGATGCTCTTGTCGGCATGAGTCCTCCCCATGAGTATCGATGGTCAGAAAATCCGCCTCATTTCAGAGGGTAAGGCAAACATACAATACAAGGGAAAAAATACGCTAATACCTTTATACTTTTTGTCATATATATTTTTAATATATGGACGGAAAAATAAGTCATCTCAACGCCATGAGGTGCCTGAAGCCTTGCGGCGCAACATGAGCGGGGCAGAGCCTTCCCGTGGAGAAGAAGCGTATTCCGGCGGGATGACGGCATATTTCAGGGGCGTTCCGCCCCGCGTATGTATATGCGCGCTATGGGGGTATATTAAAAAGAAAAAGTCCCGTGCGGGGCGGCCGGCAGAAGGTATGCGGCCATGGAAAGCAGCCCCGGACTTCCAGGAGGCATCTTTTCCCTGTCCTTCCCTGGTCGATGAGCGTATTCTTTGCGGCACAGGAAAATCGCGTTTCTGCCAGGAAAACGTGGAGAGCCTGCTTCCCGGTTCGAAGAATGCCTTTGCAGCGCGGACAAAACGGGTGACCTGCATGGGGGAGAATCATGCCTCTGACATTCAGTAACGATGCATTCCATGACCGTTTCGACTGGTACGCCTGGTCCGCGCCCGTGTACGAGGGGGCGGAAGCAGTGCTGAAGGAGCTGGCCGTCAGGAAGTTCAGGAATAAGCGGTTGAAGGGCGTCCGCGTGGTGGGGGCGGCACGGAATATGACGGGTGAAGAGCTCCGCCGTTATGAGGAAAAGCTCCGGTGCACCGCAGGTCTTTCCGCCCCATCTTCCGCGGACGTTTTTTTCCGTTCCCTGCGTATTCCCCACAGTGTAACCTTGTGCGAGCCTTTCATTCTGGATTTCGACGACGGCACGGCTCTGGAGTATCTCCCCGGAGAAGGGCTTTCCGCCCGCATAGGCTGGAACCGTATTCCTCCCACCTGCACGGAAGGGCTGAACCGCCCCAATTTTCGTCCCGAACGGCTTTTTACTCCATACCTTGCGGGGCAGAGTCTGCAACGGGTCCTCCTTGAGGAGAAATCTTCCATGACGCGGCGGTATGAATATTCCGGCGGAGGGCTGGAAAGCTCTCTGACAGAGGGCAACCTTGTACGCTGCGTGTTTCGTTTTTCCCGCCATGCGACGCTGACGGTGACATCGGAGGGGGGCGGCTGGTATGAGCTTGCGCTCTGCCGGGAGAACGGCGCGGATTCTTTGCCGTACCTGCAGTTCAGGGCGGCATCCCTTGGCGTGGAGCAGCCTCTTTTCTGCCACGGCGGAAGCGGGGATGAGCCGTGTTTTCTGGTATGCGCGGAAGACCCGGACGGTAGGTCGCCGGTTCCGGCTTTTTCCATGGATGAAGACGTGCTGGAGATGTACCTTCTGCCGTTTCTGGAACGTCGCTTCGAGTCAGCGCGGAACGCACGCGAAGCGTGGGAACCGAAGGGCTTTGATGTCTACGGCTGCAATGATTACAGCACAAGCGCCGTGCGGGCCATGCTTTCGGACATGCGCGTTGCCGTTTTTGCTCTGCGGGAGGGGAAAGACACGCCTCTTCGGAGCTGCCTGCTTGAGGCGGAGCGCCGGCGGGCCTCTCTTCACGGGGGCGGACATGAATCGGATGCGTTTTCGAAAGAGGACGTCCTTGCCGGAGCCGTGAATGTTTACGAGCGCTTCCTCACGCGCATGGAAGGTATGCTGAACGCTCTGCCCGACGATTGCCGCATCCGTATCATGGGATTGTGAAGAGGAAAATTTCAGCGGGAGAATATTGCCTGCAGCATGAAGAAGCTGGAAAAGAAAAGGGGTTATAAGTTCATCACTTATAACCCCTTGAAATATTGGAGCGGGCAACGGGATTTGAACCCGCAACCTTCAGCTTGGGAAGCTGACACTCTACCGTTGAGTTATGCCCGCAATATGAAAAAAGGCTTACTGGTGGTAAGCCTTCATTCTTTCGTGGAGCGGGAGACGGGATTTGAACCCGCGACTTCAACCTTGGCAAGGTTGCACTCTACCACTGAGTTACTCCCGCGTGGAGGCGACATCCAGATTCGAACTGGAGATCAAGGTTTTGCAGACCTATGCCTTACCACTTGGCTATGTCGCCACGAAATTTGTGCTGGAGCGGGAGACGGGATTTGAACCCGCGACTTCAACCTTGGCAAGGTTGCACTCTACCACTGAGTTACTCCCGCGTGGCGTGAAAGGATTTATAGGCGATTCGGCAGGCACTGTCAACAGGAAAAAAGGGAAGAATATGATTTTTTCCGTCATTCCCCGGGAAAGTCGTAGGTTCCAGGCTCGGAACGAGAGAACAGGGCCTCCCGAATCCGTCAGGGTAAGATCGGGATGCCGGTATGAATCTTGAGTATCTCTTTCGGAATGTCCGGGGTGGAAGGTCTGCTGTCTGTGGCCTGAGGCTCTCCCCGTGTACGATAGGGCCAAAGGCCGTCCGTCTCCCCCTGTGCCGGACCGCCGTTTTTCTCCTCCGCAGGGCTCTCCGGGGGAGAAGCGGGGAACTCCTCTGGGAACGTTCTTGTCTGCTTCCGGTGTGAAGCCGGGACGGTCGGCAGAAAGAGACTCGGCGCGTCGATCATCTCTGTTCTGCGCGGCGTGGAGACCTGTTTCGTGCGCCTTGCGTGGCGAGTCCGGCGTTTTTGCTGAAAAGGCGTTTCTCCCGCAGCAGATGGCGGTTCCGGGCCGCTCCGGGAAGGAAGAGGACTTTTCCGTCTCCCTTTGAAATACCTTGCCGGTCGGGAATCGCCTTTCTGCACATCTGGGGAAGGGCGCACATGCTGTCTGTACAGCCTGCCATGCGGACAAGGGGAACGGGAAGCCCCACTGAGGAGAACACCGGTCTGTTATGCCGGAGGTGCGGACAGGGCCAGCCGTCGGCTTTCGGCAAGGAAAGGGAGGCATGGGCTGTCTGCCCGAGTTTTTTTCCTGCCCGGAGAACAGTCCCACAAGCCCTCCGCCTGTTCCGCCCATACGGACGGCGCAGATGAACCGTGTCCGACCTTCCGGCCGAAGCGCGGAAGAAAAAAAGGGCTCCGGCACAGCGCACGGAGCCCGGAAAAGCCTTACGACCTTTGTCGGTTAATCCTTTTTGGCTTCTTCTTCCTCGCGCTGCTTCTTTTCCTCTTCCTCGCGCAGGGCGCGGCGCAGCACCTTGCCCACCAGAGACTTGGGCAGTTCCTCACGGAATTCGAACATGCGGGGAACCTTGTAGGAAGCGAGCTTGGAGCGGCAGAAGGCTGCCAGTTCCGACACGGTGATTTTTTCGCCTTCCTTGGGCACGATGTATGCCTTGAGGGTTTCACCGCGGGATTTGTGGGGCACGCACAGGGAAACGGCTTCCTTGATTTTGGGATATTCGTGCAGCACTTCGTCGATTTCGCGGGGGAAGACGTTGTAGCCGCCCACGATGGCCATGTCCTTCTTGCGATCGACGATGAAGTAGTAGCCGTCGTTGTCGCGATAGGCGATGTCGCCGGTATGCAGCCAGCCGCCCGCGAGGGTGGAGGCCGTTTCCTCGGGCTGGTTCCAGTAGCCCTTCATGACCTGCGGGCCGCGCACCACGAGTTCGCCGCATTCGTTGTCGCCGAGTTCCTTTTCTCCGGTTTCCAGATCGACGATGCGTACTTCCGTTTCCGGGATGGGCAGGCCGATGGAACCGATTTTCTGGAGCCCGTACACAGGGTTGGCGATGACCACGGGGGAGGCTTCCGTAAGGCCGAGGCCTTCGGTGATGTTGGCGTGGGTGATGTCCTGGAACTGTTTCAGGCTGGCCTGCGGGAAGGGGGAAGAGCCGGAAATGCACAGTTGTATGCAGGTGAGGTCATACTGGGCGATGTCCTTCTGCTGCATGAGGGAGATGTAGACGGAGGGCGCGCCCACGAAGAAGGTGGGGCGATGCTTTTTGATGAGTTCCAGCACGTCGTGGGGGGCGTAGCGCGGCACCGGCATGGTGGAGGCGGCAAGCACGGTGGGAAGCACGATGTTGCCCATGAGCCCGAAGACGTGGAAGAAGGGCATGATGCTGAGGAAGCTGTGGGAGGAGGTGGAGGCATCGCAGTGCAGCAGGGCCAGAAGCTGCTGTATCTGGGCGGAAAGGTTGCCGTGGGTGAGCATGGCGCCCTTGGCGAAGCCGGTGGTGCCGCCGGTGTACTGGAGCAGGGCCAGAGCGTCGGCGGGATTCTTGGGTTCCTCGCTGTAGCGGCGGCCCGTTTTGAACATGGATTTCCACGAAACCACGGCATGGCCGTCGAAGCGGACCTCGGGCAGATTGCCCTGCCGTTTGGCCTGCAGAGGCTGGAGCAGGTTCAGGGGGAAGGCCAGCGCGTCCGCAATGCGGGTGACCACGCAGGTCTGTACGCCGAGACGCGCGCGCAGAGGCTCTATTTTGGACCAGAACAGATCGAGGGTGACGAGTATCTTGGGTTTGGAGTCGCTGAAGTGATGGGTCAGTTCCTTTTCCATGTACAGGGGATTGGTCATGACCACGGTGGCGCCGGCCTTGAGCGCGCCCCAGAAGGCGATGATGGTCTGGGGGAGGTTGGGCAGCATGATGGCCACACGGTCGCCGCTGTTGAGTCCGTGCCCGCGCAGGGCGGCGGCGAAGGTTTCGGCCTTGTCCTTCAGTTCTTTGTAGGAAAGGGTGAGATTCTGGAAGATGACGGCCTTGCGGTCGCCGAAGTTGGCGGCGGCATCGTCGAGATAGGACTGGAGGGAACGGGGAGTGATGTCGATGTGGGCGTCGGCGCCCTCGGGGAGATGGGGCAGCCATGCGGGGATAGGATCAGCCATGAAACGTGTCCGTGTTTTTATAGAGGTATGTACCGGGCTCCTGTCTGGGGGGATGCCCGTAAGGCCGCGACGCGCGCCGCAGGGCGGTGAGCGCGTGGAAACAAGTACTCCAAACGGGAGTCATTCTATCGGCAGAGGCGTGTTCTGTCACGCACAAAGTGACGGGAAAGGCGCGTAAAAAAAGGGTTCCCGTTCAGGGAACCCTTGTGAAGAAAAAGCTTGTCCGCCTTCAGAACGTATTTCAGGCGTTCAGCGCGCGGGCCACGGCGGGCATGTGCCAGTCCACTCCCAGCGTGCAGGAGGTGAGCTTGAGCGTGGGCGCGCTCTGATGGCGCTTGAATTCCGCCATGGCCACCTTGTGCACCACGCTGCGCACCACATCGTCGGCCACTCCGGGAACCACCAGCGTTTCCGGGTTGCCGCCGTTTTCCAGAAGTTCGCGCAGAACCGCGTCCAGCACTTCATAGGGCGGGAGATTGTCCTCGTCCACCTGACCGGCGTGCAGTTCGGCCGAAGGAGCCTTGGTGAACACGTTTGCCGGGATGATTTCCGCACCGCGCATGTCGTTGTAGAAGCGGGCCACCTTGTACACGTCGGTCTTGTAGATGTCGCCTATGGGTTCCAGCGCGCCCACGGTGTCGCCGTACAGGGTGCAGTAGCCCACCGCGTTTTCCGACTTGTTGCCCGTGCCGAGCACGGCGCGGCCCAGACGGTTGGCAAAGGCCATGAGAAGCGCTCCGCGTATGCGGGGCTGGACGTTGTCGGCCGTAAGGTCGTTTTCCACGGCGGGGAGACCGGCGAAAATGGGGGAAAGCACGGAGTCGAAGGCGTCCATCATGGGCGTGATGGGGGCCGTCACGGCCTGAATGCCGAGGTTCTTCGCCAGCGTTTCGGCATCGCTTTCACTGTGGTCGGAGCTCCAGCGCGAAGGCATGAGCACGCCGAGCACGCGTTCCGGCCCCAGGGCTTCCGTGGCGATGCAGGCCACGAGAGCGGAATCCATGCCGCCGGAAAGGCCGATGACCACGCCCGAGAGTCCGCACTTCTGCACATAGTCGCGCACGCCGACCACGCAGGCGCCGAACAGGGCTTCCGGTCCTTCGGGGGCTTCCTGCACGGTTTCGGGAGCGGCTCCGCCCAGAATGGGCAGGGCGGAGGCGGAAACGGCCCGGGATTCCAGCTCCACGGCGACGGCCGCTTCCTCAAAGGCGGAGGCGCGGGCCACGGCTTCGCCCGAAGCGTCGAGCACGAAGCTGCGGCCGGAGTAGATGAGGCTGTCCGTGGCTCCGCACTGATGCACGGCCAGTACGGGCAGCTTCCAGAGTCCGGCAAGGGCGGCGCAGTGCATTTCGTTCTTTTCCTGATTTTCCGGCAGGAAAAGTTCGGAAGAAGTGAAGAGCACCGCGTCCACGGAAGCGGCTCCGCGGGAACTCTTCAGAAGACCGAGGGCCTCCTGATGCGCCCAGGCGGGTTCGCTTTCGGGAAGATACAGAGAAGGTCCGTCCGGGATGCGGATGATGCCGTTGGCCTGACGGGAAAGGGCGATGAGCCGCCCTTCGGAGAGCAGAACATACAGGGGCACTTCCGCCCCGGTGAGGGAAATGAGCATGTCCGGCCCGTGTTCCAGCATGGCGGCCAGTTCATGGGCGGCGTCGCGGCAGCGGCGGTAGAAGCCGCCGATATGCTTCAGCGATTCCCACGGAACGCCCGCCAGGGCATAGGCCGGGGGAATGCAGAGCGTGCGCTTTCCTGCCGGAGCGGGAGAAAGCTCCGCCGCCTTCATGGCCATGTCGGCCAGTTTGCGTGCGTTGCCGTGAACGTCGCCGGGAATGGGGTTGTGCTGAAGAAGAATGATGTGCATGGGTCAACCTCGGTAGCGGCTCGTAACGGCTAGTTGTGCAGAACGTCCTGCATGGTGTACAGGCGGCCGGGCTTCTGGGAAACGATCCAGCGGGCCGCGCGCAGGGCACCGTTGGCGAAGTTCTCCCGGGAATGGGCCTGATGGGTGATTTCGATGCGTTCTCCCGGGCCCATGTAGTACACGGTGTGCACGCCCACAACATCGCCGCCGCGCAGAGACTGTATGCCTATTTCCGCATGTTTGCGCGGTTCGCGCACGTCGAAGCGGTTGGTGTTGATGTCCGCACGGGTCAGCCCCTTTGCCTTGAGCAGCGGGTCGGCCAGAAGCAGGGCGGTACCGCTCGGCGCGTCCTTTTTCTTGTTGTGGTGGATTTCCATCATTTCCACGTCGTAGGCTTCGCCGAGCAGTTCGGTGAGGCGGGGCAGGATGTCCATGATGACGTTGATGCCCACGCTCATGTTGGCGGAACGGAAGAGGAGGCTCTTTTCCGCCAGCGCATCCAGTTCGGCGAGCTGTTCATCGGAAAAGCCCGTGGTGCCGATGATGACGGGGTTGCCGTGCGCTGCGCAGGCGCGGGCCGTGACCATGCTGGATTCGGGGGAGGTGAAGTCGATGACGACGGCCCCGGGACAAGCGGGCAGTACCGTGGAGATATCGCCGGAAACCGGCGTGCCGGAAGCCTTGAAGCCTTGAAGCCTGTCTTCGGCTTCGGGGCGTTCCAGCACGGCGGCCAGGGTAAGATCGTCCGCCTCCGACACGAGGCGCGCGATGGTGGAACCCATGCGGCCCGCCGCACCCATGACAATGATGGAAAGTGCCATATGACTTCTCCAGGTCTTGAAGGATGATGCTCTGCAAATAATCATAAAAAAATCTGCACGGGAGCGCAACGTATGCGGGTTAATTCACATCAAAGCGGATACGGCGGGAATACGGCAATGAAGGGAAGGCAAAAAACGCCGGAAAAGGCGCGTAAGACAAGGACTCTCTTGCAACGATGCGGCGCCGCGGGGCGGGCGCTTACCTTGCGGCGGACGTTTCTTTTCTCCTTCGGGGCAGCCTGTTATGCCCGTGCCGGCACGCATGAGGCAGGCTGTACGTTGTTATGGGAAACGGTCCGGTGAAAAGAAGGCATTCTCAGCCGGTTGTTCTGGAAACGCCCGCCCCAAAGGTCAGCTTGCTCCTTTATGGTGGGGCTCGGGCGTGGTGCTGTTTCTTCTGCGGGCCGGGCGATGAGCGTTCCCGGCAGGTCGGAGCGCGTTTTTTGAGAAGAGGAACCGGTACGGAGCGGAGTGGTGCAGGGAGAAAGGAAGGCTCCGGGCAGGCTGCGGTACGAAAAAGCCCCGCCGCATCCTTGAAGGAAACGGCGGGGCGTGATGCCTGTATCAGGCACGCGTGTTACGCGTTGCCTTCCACGATGTTCACGGCGATGCGGGAGATTTCCAGCTCTTCATCGGTGGGAATGACGGCCACCTTCACGCGGGAACCTTCCTTGCTGATGAAGTGGGGTTCGCCGCTGCGGATCTTGTTCACTTCCGCATCGAGTTCGATGCCGAATTCTTCGAGGTTTTCCAGAATCTTGGCACGCACGGGAGCGGCGTTTTCGCCGATGCCGCCGGCAAAGGCGATGAGGTCCACATGACCGAGGGCGGCCATGTAGGCGCCGATGTACTTCTTCACGGAGTAGCACTGCGTGTTGAAGGTGAGGATGCAGTCGGCATCGCCCGCAGCCACGCCGGCTTCGATGTCGCGGCTGTCGCTCTTGCCGCACATGCCGAGGAAGCCGGACTTCTTGTTCATGAGGGTGTCGATTTCATCGCAGCTCAGGCCTTCGTTCTTCATGAGGAAGGGCACGATGGCGGGGTCGATGTCACCGCAGCGGGTACCCATGACGAGACCCTGCAGCGGGGTGAGGCCCATGCTGGTATCCACGCACTTGCCCGCACGCACGGCGGAAACGGAACTGCCGTTGCCGAGATGGCAGACGATGACATTCACCTCGGAAGGCTTCTTGCCGAGCAGGGCGGCGCCGGCCTTGGACACATAGCGGTGGGACGTACCGTGGAAGCCGTAGCGGCGGATGCGGTACTTGGCGGCAAGTTCCTTGGGCAGGGCGTAGGTGTAGGCGTAATCGGGCATGGTGGCATGGAAGCCGGTGTCGAACACGGCCACGTTGGGCACGCCGGGGAACAGCTTTTCCATGGCTTCAATGCCGGTGAGGTTGGCCGGGTTGTGCAGCGGGCCGAGGGGGATGTAGTCGCGGATGACCTGCTTCACTTCTTCGGTGACCAGGGCTTCCTGATAGTCGGGGCCGCCCATGAGCACGCGATGGCCGATGACCACGATTTCCTTCGGGTCGTCGATGACGCCGCCGAGTTCGCGTTTCATGAGCACTTCCGCCACCTTGGCCATACCGGCGGCATGGGTGTCGTAGTTGCCGGGATATTCGAACTTTTCCGTCTCGCCGTTTTCATGGAAGCGCTTGTGGGTGAGCATGCTGTCGGCGGAGCCGATGCGTTCCACAAGGCCCTGGCAGAGGCGGCGTTCGGTTTCCTTTTCCAGAACCTGGTACTTGAAGGAAGAGCTGCCGCCGTTGATGACGAGAATTTTCTTGACCATTAGTTGAGCCCCTTTTCGGCCTGAGCCTGGATTGCGGTGATGGCGACGGTGTTCACGATGTCGGGAACGGAGCAACCGCGCGAAAGGTCGTTGACGGGCTTGCGCAGGCCCTGAAGCACGGGGCCGATGGCCACGGCGTTGGCCGAGCGCTGCACGGCTTTGTAAAGGTTGTTGCCGGTGTTGATGTCGGGCACGATGAAGACGCTGGCGCGTCCGGCCACGGGATCGCCGGGAAGCTTGGTTTTGGCGGTGGCGGCATCCACGGCGGCGTCGTACTGGATGGGACCGGTGATGAGCATTTCAGGAGCCTTTTCCCTGGCGAGGCGGGTGGCTTCCTTCACCTTGTCCACGGTGGGACCCTTGCCGGAATTGCCGGTGGAGTAGGAGAGCATGGCCACACGGGGTTCCAGGCCGAAGGCGGCGGCGGTTTCCGCGGTGGTCACGGCGATGGTGGCGAGCTGTTCGGGATCGGGATCGAGGTTGATGGCGCAGTCGCCGTAGGTGTTCACGCGGTCCTTGAGGCAGACGAAGAAGGCGCTGGACACGATGGAGGCCGTGGGCTTGGTCTTGATGAATTCAAGGGCGGGGCGCACGGTGTGGGCGGTGGTGTTCACCGCGCCGGAAACCATGCCGTCGGCCTTTTCCTTGTAGATCATCATGGTGCCGTAGTAAGTGTTGTCGGCCATCTTTTCGCGGGCCTGCTCGATGGTCACGCCCTTCTTGGCGCGGAGCTGTGCATAGGTTTCCGCAAAGTCTTCGAAGTCGGGGGAGTTCACCGGATCGATGATTTCCGCGCCTTCCACGCTCACGCCGAGTTCCGCAGCGCGGGCATGAATCTTTTCGGGGTTGCCCAGAAGAATGATGGAAGCCACCTTGCGTTCGATGAGGATGGCGGCGGCGTTGATGAGTCTGTCTTCCTCGCCTTCGGGCAGCACGATGCGCATGAGGTGCTTCTGCGCCTTTTCGATGAGACCGAATTCAAACAGGCGGGGAGTGATGTGGCCTTCGCACTTGTCGAGAATGGAGGCAAAGGCGGCGGCCTTGCTGCTCACGGGGAAGGAGAAGGCGGCGGCAACGGCCTTTTCGTCTTCTTCGCTCATGCCGGAAAGGAACACGCCGAGCACATCCACGCACTTTTCCTTCATGCCGCACTGGAAGGCGAGGATGGTGGCCGTCACTTCAGCGACGGAGGCGCCTTCGCCGGAGAGGGCAAGCACCACGGGAGCGCCCATGTTGGCGGCCACGCAGGCGTTCAGGGAAGCTTCCAGCGCGGGGCTGTTGCCGGCAAAGTCCGTACCTTCGCAGAGCACGAAGTCGGCATCGGCGGAAGCCTTTTTCCATGCGGCGAGAATGTCGTCGATGAGGGCGTTGCCCTTGCCGCCGTTGATGTGTTCAAGCGCGGTGGCGAGGCAGGGAACGGGGCGGAACAGAACAGGGGCCTTGGCGGAACCTTTGATAAGATCCATCAGCCCGGCGACGGCTTCAGCCTTGCCGGACTTCGCCGCGAGGGCGGTGACGAAAAGCGTGCGTGCCATGGGGCAACTCCTTAAAAATAGAGAATCTTCAGCCGGGAAAGAAAACCTTTAAGGGAAGAGAACGTCTGCTAAGTGTAATATGCTGGGGAATGGAGTCAAGAGCCGTACCCCGCCCCGGAGGCGGAGCGCCGGGAAAAGAATTGCTGCAACATGGTATGATGTAAGGAGAAATGCTGTTCCGAGAAAAATTGATTGAGCGCTCAACTTGGTTTTTTCGGGAGAGAAAAGAACGCTCTTTTCCGGCGGCGGAACGGCAAAGCCGTCGTCAACGGCGTTTTTTCCGCTGCTTTTTCCTCAGGCAACACGTCTTTTCCGGGACTGCTGCCGGGGAAGGTTCCCGAAAAAGCCGGGAAAGGGGGCAGGGAATCACGGCCGGACATGCTCCGGCGGCGGCCGAAGCGGTGCACGGCGGAATCCTCCCTGTTTTCTTCGGCGCGGCGAAGCAGAAGAGGGGAAAAGGGGGAAGACATCGGGAAGGAACCGGGAGGGGACGGCTCAGGGCGGGAATGGCCTCATCGTTTTTCGGGCATTTTCGGCGTACGGAGGCAGCGTATGTTCCGCATGTTGCGGAAGAAAGAAGAAAAGCCCCGCAAAGCTGAACCTGCGGGGCCTTGAATGGCGAAGCGGATGGGACTTGAACCCACGACCTCCGGCGTGACAGGCCGGCGTTCTAACCAACTGAACTACCGCTCCAGATATGGAGTGGGGGAAAAACCCTTTTAAATAAAAATGGCGAAGCGGATGGGACTTGAACCCACGACCTCCGGCGTGACAGGCCGGCGTTCTAACCAACTGAACTACCGCTCCGTTTTCGCATGGTGGGCAGTACAGGACTTGAACCTGTGACCCCCGCCGTGTGAAGGCGATGCTCTACCAACTGAGCTAACTGCCCATGCGCAGGTATGTGTTTAGGGAAAATGTTCCCTTCTGTCAACAGAGATTCCTCAGGTTTTCCGGGGCGGAGGGAAGACTTTTTCTCAACGGAGCAGAAACGCCGCTTTTTTTTCGGGAAAGAACGAAGAACGCCGTCTTTTCCGTCCTGCGGAGAGTAAAAGAAAAGCCCCGCAAACTGAGCTTGCGGGGCCTTGAATGGCGAAGCGGATGGGACTTGAACCCACGACCTCCGGCGTGACAGGCCGGCGTTCTAACCAACTGAACTACCGCTCCAAATATGGAGTGGGGGAAAACCCTTTTAAACAAAAGTGGCGAAGCGGATGGGACTTGAACCCACGACCTCCGGCGTGACAGGCCGGCGTTCTAACCAACTGAACTACCGCTCCACTTTTCGCATGGTGGGCAGTACAGGACTTGAACCTGTGACCCCCGCCGTGTGAAGGCGATGCTCTACCAACTGAGCTAACTGCCCATGCGCAGGTATGTGTTTAGGGAAAATGCCCCCTTCTGTCAACAGAAAAAACGGGATTTGCGCGATTTTTTTTTGAAAGGTGTATGTAACCTGTTTATTTTGTTCGTTTTACCGGAAATCAGGATTTTTCCTGATACAGACCGCGTTTTTTCAGTTCTATTTCCACGCAGGCCAGCGCCGCCGGGGTGACGCCGGAAATGCGCCCTGCCTGCCCCAGCGTGAGGGGGCGTATGGCGTTCAGCTTTTCCTGTATTTCGCGGGAAAGCCCCGCAATGCCGGTGTAGTCCATGTCGGCAGGCAGACGTACGGACTCCTGCCTTGCGGCGCGGCGCACCAGTTCATCCTGAAGTTCCAGATAACCGGAGTAGCGGAGTATGGTTTCCGCCTCCTGCACTATGCCCTCGGGCGCGTCGGCCAGTTCCGGCAGGAAGACGGAAAGGCGGCGCAGGGGAAGCTGCGGACGGCGGCCGAGATCGGCCAGCGTGACGGCCTGGCTGGGGCAGGGTTCGCCGAGCCCGGCAAAGGCGGCCTGCGTGGCGGAGTCGGGCGTGAGGCGCACGGAGGAAAGCCGGCCGAGAAGACCGTGCAGCGCCTCCTGCCTTTCGCGGAACACCTGCCACTGATGGTCGCCCACGAGGCCGATGTCGCGGCCGCGGGGGGTGAGGCGTTCATCGGCGTTGTCTTCGCGCAGGAGCAGGCGGTATTCCGCGCGGGAAGTGAACATGCGGAAGGGTTCGTTGGTGCCCTTGGTGACCAGCTCGTCGGCCAGCACGGCCATGTAGGCTTCGCTGCGGGCGGGCAGGAAGGGGGCCTTGCCCGTGATTTTGGCGTCGATGTTGAGCGCGGCCCAGAGGCCCTGGGCGGCGGCTTCCTCGTAACCGGAGGTACCGTTGATCTGCCCGGCCAGCCACAGGCCGTCCACCTTGCGGGTTTCAAAGGTGGGGCGGAGCTGCACGGGGTTCACATAGTCGTATTCGATGGCGTAGCCGGGTCGCACGATTTTCGCCTCTTCCAGCCCGCGTATGGAATTCACCATCTTTTCCTGAATATCCAGGGGCAGGCTGGTGGAAATGCCGTTGGCATAGTATTCCTGCCTGTCGAGCCCTTCCGGCTCGATGAAGACGTGATGGCGGTCGCGTTCGGGGAAGCGCGCCACCTTGTCTTCCACGGAGGGGCAGTAACGTGCGCCCACGCCGGTGATGACGCCGGTGAACAGGGGCGAGCGGTCCATGCCGGAACGGATGATGTCGTGGGTGCGTTCGTTGGTCCAGCTGATGTAGCAGGGCACCTGCGGCAGCACGGGGCCGGGGCCGCTGAAACTGAAGCCCTGGGGCGGAGTATCGCCGTACTGGGCTTCCAGCACGTCGAAGTTGATGGAACTTGCCAGAAGGCGCGGCGTGGTGCCGGTTTTCAGGCGGCCCAGGGTGAGCCCCAGCGCACGCAGGGAATCGGAAAGCTGCATGGCCGCAGAATCGCCGAATCTTCCCGCGCTGTAGTGTACGAGGCCCACATGCACCAGGCCCTGAAGGAAGGTGCCCGTGGTGAGAAGAACGTGGTCGGCGGAAAATTCCTTGCCGAGCTGCGTACGCACGCCGCGCACGGTACCGTTTTCCGCCACGATTTCCGTTACCATGTCCTGCCAGATGGTGAGCCCTTCCTGAGCGAAAAGGTCGCGTTTTGCCGCCGCAAGGTAGGTTTCGCGGTCGATCTGCGCGCGTCGGGCGCGCACGGCCGGACCCTTGCTTGCATTCAGAATGCGGAACTGTATGCCCGCCTCATCGGCCCATTTGCCCATGCAGCCGCCGAGGGCGTCGATTTCGCGCACCAGGTGCCCCTTGGCCAGCCCGCCGATGGCGGGATTGCAGGAAAGGTGACCTATGCGGTCCACATTGCTGGTGATGACCAGAACGTCATGGCCCAGACGGGCGAGGGCCATGGCTGCTTCACAGCCGGCATGACCGGCCCCGACGACGATGCAGGAATAATGTGTCATTGGCTTACGGACTTGGTTGAAGGCTGGAACAAAGAAAGGTTGAGGAGGCCGCCCCGGCGGCAGGGCGGAAAAGCGGGGTTCTTCCGTACCGTCCCTGAAGGCGCGGAAGGCGGAACATCTCCGGCGTGCCGTGGGGAAAAAGGCCTTTCTGCCCCGGGGAAGGGGGATGTTGCCGGGATGCTCCGCACCGAAAAGAGGCGGCATTCCGGCCGGAGTGAGGGAGCGCGGCTCCCCCTGCGCTCCGCACGTTTCCGCCCTTCGGTACGCCATGAGGCCGCGCGACCGGAAAATCCGGGGGCGGCGGCCTCATGGAACGCGGATATGCCCGCGATGCTCAGTTTTCGTAGAAGGAACGCAGGGTCTGGCTTCTCACCGGATGGCGGAGCTTGCGCAGCGCCTTGGCTTCGATCTGACGGATACGTTCACGGGTGACGTTGAAGAGCTTGCCCACTTCCTCGAGGGTGTGGTCGGACTTTTCGCCGATGCCGAAGCGCTTGCGCAGCACCTGTTCCTCGCGGGGGGTGAGGTCGGCCAGCACGGAGGCGATCTGTTCGGAAAGCTTGGTGTTCACCACCTCTTCGGCGGGGGCCACGGCCTTCTTGTCCTCGATGAAATCGCCGAGGCTCGAATCTTCCTCGTCGCCGATGGGCGTTTCCAGGGAAATGGGTTCCTTGGCGATTTTGAGCACCTTCTTCACCTTGTCCACAGGGTAGTCCATGCGGTCGGCGATCTCCTCGGGGGTGGGGTCGCGGCCGAGCTCCTGCACCAGATAGCGCGAGGTGCGGATGAGCTTGTTGATGGTCTCTATCATGTGCACGGGGATGCGGATGGTGCGGGCCTGATCGGCGATGGCGCGGGTAATGGCCTGCCTGATCCACCAGGTGGCGTAGGTGGAGAACTTGTAGCCGCGCTGGTACTCGAACTTGTCCACAGCCTTCATGAGGCCGATGTTGCCTTCCTGAATGAGGTCGAGGAACTGCAGGCCCCTGTTGGTGTACTTCTTGGCGATGGAGACCACAAGGCGCAGATTGGAACGGATGAGTTCCTGCTTGGCGCGCATGGAAGCCACCATGCCGCGGCGGATGCGCCAGAGCACTTCCTCAAGGTCGTCCACATCGTGGCAGCACTTTTCGCGCAGACGCTGGAGGCTTTCGATCTTGCCCACGATGAGTTCCTTGTAGGAAAACATCTTGTCCACGCTCATGTCCAGTTCCGCGGCCACGTCCTGCATGGAGCGGGTGCGGTTGTCCAGAGCCTCGAACAGGGCCTGAAGTTCTTCCTGCGTCTTGCCCGTGGTGGCCACATAGGCGTCGAGTTCGCGCTGGTAGTTCTTCATCTGACGGACGTAGTCCTCCACGGTTTCCACGATGCGGTCGATGAGCGTCTTTTCCAGCTTGATTTCGCGCAGACGGTCCACCACTTCCTCCTTGTACTGGAGGATTTCCTTCTGCGTGGCGGTCACGCGGCGTTCCAGGGTGCAGCAGGCGTCGAGCTTCTGATAGATCTTGTGCTTTTTCTTGTAGATGGCCTTGATCTCGTCGAGGAGCAGAATGACGCGCTGGCGCTGGTTCATTTCATCTTCGGTGGGGTCGTCTTCCTCAATGGTCTTGACCACATCCTTGAGCTTGATGCGGTTCTGCTTGAGGTCTTCGCCCACGTTGATGAGTTCCTCCACGGCCACGGGCACTTCCACCAGGGCGTAGAGCACGTCCTGTTCGCCGGTTTCTATCTTCTTGGCGATGACGACCTCGCCGTCGCGGTCGAGCAGCGGCACCGCGCCCATTTCGCGCAGGTACATGCGCACGGGGTCGGTGTTCCGGGCCGCGAAGTCGCCGGAATCGTCGGAGCTGAGGTCGAGGGGAAATTCCAGGGAACCGTCGTCCGTTTCATCGAACACGATGTCCACGGGATCGTTTTCCGCGTCGGCATGGTTGACGACGATGGACTTGCCTTCCTTTTCCGTATCCACGATGGCGATGTCCATCTGATCGAACATCGCTATGATTTCTTCGAAATTCTCGGGCGTGCTCATCTCCGCGGGGACAGATTTGCTGACTTCCTCGAAGGTGAGGTAGCCGGCAGATTTGCCCTTGGCGATAAGAGCCTTGACCTGCTGGATTTCTTTAAGATTATTGGTCACTACGCCTCCCTCGCGCTTCAAGAAGCGCGCGCATGTATTCCCGTTGTGCTTCCCGGCTGGCCGTGCCCTGGCGAAGGGCCGCCACGACGGAAGCCATATGCGATGTCTTCTGCAAATTATTCAGCATCCGCTGAATGGCGATAAGCTCGCCTTCCTCATTGTCGAGCGGCGGGGCTTCTTCGCCCCGGCATCGGATCCAGAAATTCTTTTCCTTCGGGTCGAGTTCGTCGAAGGCCTGTTCGGAACCGTAACGGGCCAGCTTTTCCCAGAGCCTGAGCGCCCAGGGAGCCTCCAGCGCAAGGTCGGCCCCGGCGGCCTGAAGGTCGGGCAGGCGGTGCGGGTAGCGCACCGCAAAGGTCATGATTTCCCTGTCGCGGGAAATGGCGTGCGGCGTCGCGGACTTCTGCATCTGAAACGAGGCGGCCTTTTTCTTTTCCAGCACGCCCCCGCGCAGCTCCGCCTCCGAAAGGCCGAGCCCTGTGGCGAGTTCCTGGGCGAAGCGGTGGAAAAGCTCGGGCATTTCCACCTGGGAAAGAAAGCGTCTCACCCATTCCACGGCCTCGCGGGGGGCCATGCTCCGCAGTACCGACAGGCAGAAGGAAAGCCCGTCCTGCGCGTGGGCGCGCAGCTCTTCCACGGCTTCGGCCCCGTAGGAACGGAGCATACTGTCGATGTCGTTGTCGCCGGGGAAGAGGATGACCCTGCAGGAAAGCCCGCGCGAAAGCAGCATCTCGCAGGAACGGAAGGCGGCCTTGCGGCCTGCGCCGTCGCCGTCGAACATGAGTTCAAGATGCGAGCTGAAGCCCGAGAGCCTCTTGATCTGTTCCGGCGTGAGCGCCGTGCCGAGCACGCCCACGGCCTGCGTGTAGCCGTACTGATGCAGGGTGATGACGTCCATGTACCCTTCGGTGAGGATGATGTTCTTCTTCACCGCAATGGAGGGCCGTGCCTGAAACAGGCCGAAGAGGTGCTCCCCTTTCTTATAGATGGGCGAATCGCTGCTGTTGATGTATTTGGCGTCGTCCTCTCTGGCGAGCGAGGGGATGATGCGCCCGCCGAAGGCGATGGCCTGACCGGAAAGGCTGCGTATGGGGAACATGAGCCGGCTGCGGAAGCGGTCGAAGGTGCGCCCGCCCTGACTTCTGGAAAGCAGCCCGCATTCCACGGCCGCCTCCGGGGAAAAGCCCGCGCGGCGCAGCGTGTCGGTAAGATCCTGCCAGGAATCCGTGCTCCAGCCCAGCCCGAATTTTTCCTGAAGCTCCGGCGAAATGCCTCTTTCCGCCACATAGTCGCGGCATACGGCCGCACCGGCGGAAGAAAGGTTGCTGTGAAAGTGCGCGGCGGCAAGCTCGTGCATCTTCAGCATGTCGCGCTTCTGGGAACGCTCCTGCCTTGCGCCGGGATTCGGGCGGTAGGATTCGAGCCTGACGCCCGCCTCTTCGGCAAGGGCGGCCAGAGTTTCCTTGAAGTCCAGACCGTTCAGACGGCCGTAGAAGTCGAAGATGTCGCCGGAGGCCTGGCAGCCGAAGCAGTAGAACGTGCCCTGTTCCTCGTTGATGGAGAAGGAGGGCTTGGTTTCCTGATGGAACGGGCAGGGCGCGACGAGACGGGAGCCTACGGAACGCAGCTCCACATAACGCCTCGCCATGTCGGCAAGGCTCACGCGCGATTTTATCGCCTGTATCACATCGCTGTTTTTCATGTTCTATGCCAGCATCCTAACGGAACAGTACCTGCGTCATGCCGTCGCCGCCCTGATCTTCCGGGGCGGTGTGGTAGGATTCCACGCCGGGGAAGGTCCGCAGAAGTTCGTGCACGGCCTTGCGCAGCGCGCCCGTGCCCCGGCCGTGAACGATTTCCACGCCTTCCACGCCGGAAAGCAGGGAACGGTCGAGGAACTGCTCAAGTTCCGCCAAAGCTAAATCAGCACGCTTGCCCCTCAAGTCAAGGCGCAGGAACGAAACAGGGCGGGAAACTTTCGTCGTCACGGAAGCCTTCGGCCCCGCGGCCGCTCCTGAAACGGGCTGAAGATCGGAAAGCGGGGCCCACATGGTCACGCCGTTCAGGTCTATCTTGCCCTTGCCGTTCTTTTCGTCGACTTCGCGCAGTACGGCCTTCTTGTTCCACATGCGGTGCAGCACCTCGCCGCCCACGCGGAAAAGGGAAGGATCGGCCGCAGGCTTTTCCTCCTCCATATCTCTGGCGGAACGGGCGAGATCCGCGCGCAGGCGGGACATTTCCTTCTGCGCCTGTTTGGCCGTGGCCTTGCCGCTCTTGTAGTCGCGCATGAGCTCCTGCGACATGCGGCGCACTTCCTCGTCGAGTCTCTGGCGCTCCTTCTCCAGCTTCTGCTGCAGAGATTCGCGTCTGTCGCGCAGGCGGCGTTCCTCGTCCTTCAGGCGGGAGAGCTCTTCCTCCCTCTGCCGGGCGAGTTCGTTGAGTCGTTCCATTACCGCGCTTGCGTCGTCGCCGTCCATGAGCAGGTAATGTTCCGCACGGCGGAGCACCGACTCCGGCAGGCCGTGTTCGCGCGCCACATCCAGCGCCTGGCTTGCGCCCACCTGATCGTAGGCGAGGTGGAAGAGCGGCTTCTTGGTGGAAGGATCGAAGATGACCGAGGCCGCGCGCACGCCGTCGTGGGTGAGCGCGTAGCTCTTGAGCGCGGGAAAGTGCGTGGCCGTCACCGTGTAGGCGCCCTTTTCCAGAATGCCGTCCAGCACGGCCTGGGCCAGAGCCGCGCCCTGCGAAGGGTCGGTGCCGGAACCGAATTCGTCGAGCAGCACCAGCGCGCGCCCGTCCAGATGCTCCCAGATGGAGGAAAGGTGCCGGATCTGCCCGGTGAAGGTGGAAACATGGTCGTCCAGGCTCTGTTCGTCGCCGATGAAGGCGTACACGTTTTTCCAGAAGGGCAGGGTGGAACCTCCCTCCACGGGAACGGGCAGCCCGGCGAGCGTCATGAGCGTGATGAGCCCGAGCGTCTTCAGCGCCACCGTCTTGCCGCCGGCGTTGCCGCCGCTGATGACGAGCACGCGGTCGCCTTCACGGAGAATGAGGTCGGCAGGTTCGATGCGGCGCGGGCCGGTGTAGTTTCTGTCGGCGGCATGGCGGGCGGCTTCCAGCACGAGAAGCGGATGACGCGCGCCGGAAAGACGCAGCAGCGCTCCTTCCTCCAGCGGCACGCAGGTGCCGGAAAGCGCGGCGCCGAGAGCGCACTTGGCCTGGCACAGGTCCACCTGCACGAGCAGATTCCACGCGGATTCCACCATGGGCATTTCCTGCGTGATGAGGTCGGCGATCATGCGCAGCACCTTGCGCTCTTCCTCGCGTTCCTCCTGCTTGAGCTGCTGCAGGCGGTTGTTCTGCTCCACCAGGAACATGGGTTCGAAATACAGCGTTTCGCCCGTGTTGGAATAATCGTGGATGATGCCCTGCACCCGGCCCTTGAAGTTCGCCTTGAGAGGCAGAACGTAGCGGTCGGAGGAGAGCGTCATGTAATCGTCCTGCAGGTAGCGGCCGATATTGTATTTTTCCGCGAATTCCTTCACACGGCGCAGGCAGTTCTGATGAATGCCCCGCAGCTCGCTCCGCACCAGAAGAAGCCCGGGAGAGCTTTCATCCTTAAGGTAGCCGTCGTCCCCCACGCAGCGCGTGAGTGCGGAAAGGGTGAGTTCGGGCAGGGGGAAGCCGCAGGCGAGAACGTCCAGAAGCGGACGGCGTTCGGCCCCGGCATGGATGCTCTGGGCCGCGCGGCGGGCGAGGGTGAGGGTTTCCTTCAGCGCCCACAGGCCGTCCATGTCGAAGAGAGCCTCGGCATGGGAACGCACATGGGCGAGCAGGCCGGAAATATCGGGGAAGGCAACGGGAGAAAACTCGCCCTCGGCCAGCCAGGAGCGCGTTTCATCATAAAGGTGCTGACTTTCGCGCACCTTTTCCTCGTTGTCCATGGGGCGCAAGGCAAGAGCGGCTTCCTTTCCCGCCTCGGAAAGGCAGAAGTCGGAAAGCCGTTCAAGCACGCGGGGAAATTCCAGAGCGTGAAGTGTTCTTCCGTCCATAGATCAGCCGGCCTGCTGCAGGCGCGCCTTCACCGCGGCGCTCACGGCCTTGCCGTCCACACGGCCTTTGTATTCCGCCATGATGGCGCTGATGGCGCGGCCCATGTTCTTCATGCCGCCGTCAAGCAGGGGGGCCACCGTTTTTTCCACCACTTCGGCAAGTTCCTCTTCCGAAAGCTGGGCGGGCAGGTAGGCCTGAAGCACGGCGACTTCCGCGGCTTCCTTTTCGGCAAGGTCGGCGCGTCCGGCGGCATTGTACTGCTCGATGGAGTCCTGCCGCTGCTTGACCTCGCGCAGAAGCACGTTCATGTAGTCGTCATCTTCCAGGGGGCGCATGAGCTCCACCTGGCGGTTCTTGGCCGCCGTCTTCAAAAGGCGCAGCGTGCCGAGCTTCACCTGATCCTTGGCCTTGTAGGCCTGGATGTAATCCTTGTCTATCTGTTCAGCGATACTCATAGCGTCTTCTTCATCCGCCGCCGGGGAAGCGGCGTCCTTTTCTGGGGGAGGGCTTCCTCCCTGAAATGGCAAAAGAGCCGGAAATCAGCCTGATGAAAGGTCCAATTTCCGGCTCCTGAAACCGGTCTGCATACGGTTCAGAACCCATGCGAACCGTTGTCGTCGAAGATTACCCCATGTTGACCTTGCGCATCTTCTTCATGAGGCGCTTACGGGCAGCGGCCTTCTTCTTCTTGCGCATGACGCTGGGCTTTTCGTAGTGCTGGCGCTTCTTCATTTCAGAAAGAACGCCGGCCTTTTCCACCTGCTTCTTGAAGCGACGCAGAGCGATGTCGAAATTGTAATCGTCTTCGTTGAGAAAAACTCCGGGCACAGAAATCACCCCCTTTCAGCGAATCTCTTGTTCCGTCCGATCCGCCAGTTCTCAGGGAGTGAACCGAAGGGAAAAACGGAAAATGTGGACCCTGCTCACGCCGTGAGCGCGAAAACGACACCGGCTCTCGGGGCAGGGAGAGAGAAAAACTAAAACAGATTGCAACAAAAAGCAAGCCCCCGGGGTGCCGTACTCCGGGGAAACCTGCAAAAAAAAGGAAAAATGTTGCGGACGCGGCCGCCGGGAACCATGTACGGCGCCTTCAAGCGCTGTTCAGGCCGCCCCGCCCGAAGGCTTGCACGGCCTGAAACGTGCCCGAACGGCGCTCCCGCAGGAAGTGAGTTCCGAAGAGAACAGGCTTCTGCGGGCGCGCGGACTTTTGCACAGGCGCGTTGTCGCGCGTTTTCTCAGTGTTCCTTGTGCCCGCCGTTCTTCGCGTCCCTGATGGCGCGGGCGAACACCAGCGTCAGCCCGATGCCGAGGATGAGAAGCACCGAATAGAGCACGCCGAAGAAGATGGCGTAGTCGGGCTGCCACAGGGGCAGATCCCAGGGGAAGGGGCCATGTCCATTTTCACCATGAATAAGCATGAAGACTCCTTGAACGGCTGGCGGCCTGACTCCCGAGGGCCGGGGCATGGCCGTTCGACTACTGTATCTGCTTTTTCAGATTAATGCCAGCCCTGAATTTCACGACCTTGCCGGCGGGAATGGTGATGGCTTCGCCCGTGCGGGGGTTGTGGCCCTTGCGTTCCTTGCGTTCTTCCACCACCAGGGAACCGAAGCCCGGCAGGGAAAGCTTGCCGTCGGCGGCGAGGGCTTCCTGAATGGCTTCGAGCAGAGCGTTCAGAGACTGCTCGGCGCTGCTTTTGCTGATGGCGGCCTGTTCGGCGATTTTGGCGATAAGTTCGGCCTTGGTCATAAACTGCTCCTTTCTGCCTGTGGCAGAGGTGAAAGGGAAGAGGGGGGCGCGGTTTTCTCTTTGGTACACATTTCCCGCCCATCGTCAAGAGAGGCGGGGCGCTCTCCCGTGATTTTTTTTAATGAAAAAGTGCTTCCGCAAGCTGCTGGAACTGCTCCACGGCAAGGCTTTCCGGCCTCCGGGCCGGGTCGATGCCGAGCTTTTCCAGCGCTTCCATGGAGAACCTGTCCGGCAGGGCGCGGCGCAGTATGCCCTGCAACTGCTTTCTTCTCTGCTGGAAGCATATCTTGATGAGTCGCGAGAGTTCTTCCGGGTGGGCGGGCCTTTTTTCCGGGGGCAGGGGGTCGAACACCACCACGGCGGAATCCACCTTTGGGGGAGGGGAAAAGGCCGCAGGGCCGATGACGAAGCCCTTTCTTGTCACGGCAAAGCTCTGCACCCATACGCTGAGCGCGCCGTAATCCCTGCTTCCGGGCCGGGCAAGCAGCCTGTCGCCCACTTCCTTCTGTATCATGAACACGGCCCGGGCCATGTCGGGCACGCGGCTTACGATGTCCCACATGAGGGGGGAAGCCACGTTGTAGGGAAGGTTGCCCGCAATTTTCCACGGTCCTTCCAGACTTTCCCACGGGTAGGCGAGGGCGTCGCCCGCCACCACTTCCAGCCCCGGCAGGGGCCGGGCGGCGTGTTCGGCGGCGTAGTGATCGTCCTTTTCCAGAAGAAGAAGCCTCCGCCAGGGCAGGGGGCGCAGAAGCGCCGTCAGCGCGCCGGGGCCGGGGCCGATTTCCATGACGTTGTCGCCTTCCTCCACGCGCAGAAGGTCCACGATGCGCTGCACCACGCGTTCGTCGCGCAGAAAGTGCTGCCCCAGGCTCTTTTTTGCCCGGGCGGCGGTGAAAAGGTTGATATCGCTCATAGCTGTTTCTTTTTTAAGTCGAGGTCTCTTGTTTGCGGCAGTCCGGTCAAGGTCGCTCCGGGAAAGCGGCGCGCATGAGGGCGGGCGTTTTTCTTCCCCGGGCCTGCCCTCTCCTGTTCTTCCGGTCTGAGCGCAGAAGATGCGGCCGGAGGCGCTTTCCGCCCCGGGCTTCCCTTTTTTCGCTACATGGAATCGTAATGCTTGAAGCGCATGGTGAAACCGGCTCTGCCCTGCGTGGCGGAACGCAGCGCCGTGGAGAAGCCGAACAGGCGGCGCATGGGGGCCATGCCCGAAAGGTAGCGCATACCGCCTCTCTCGCCAAGTTCCTCTATCTTGCCGCCGCAGTTCTGGAACAGGCTTATGGATGCGCCGAGGGCCTCTTCCGGGGCGATGATTTCCACGTTCATGATGGGTTCGAGCACCGTGGCGCGGGCCTTTTCCATGGCGTCGCGCACGGCCATGGAAGCGGCCATGCGGCAGCCTGCGGCGGTTGCCCCGTCCTTGCGTATGGCCGTGACGGTAATATTCACGTCCTGCACGGGGTAGCCCGTCTGCGGGCCGGAAAGCAGGCTGTCGGAAATGCCCTGCAGCACTTCGTCCACCAGGGCTTTGGGCAGGGCCTCCTTCGCGTCGGCGGGATGGGCCAGCGCGGGCGCAAGTTCCACCCTGTTGCCTGCGTCGCGCCCGGCCGGGGCCATGGTGAGCACCACTTCGCCGAAGTGATGCACCGTGCCGAGTTCGCGGTCGAACATGCCGTGCCCTTCGCCGGAAACGCGCACCGTTTCGCGGGCCACCACCTGCGGCTGCCCGGCGCGCGGGCTGATGCCGTATTCGCGGCGCATACGTTCGAGAACGACATCAAGGTGCAGCTCGCCCATGCCGGAAATGATGCGGTCGCCGGAATCCTCGTCCTGCGTCACGCCGAGGGTGGGGTCTTCCGCGCTGTAGCGGGCCAGAGCCTCGTCCAGCGTCTTGCCTTCGTCCGCATTGCGCGGCTCAAGAGCCATGGAGATCACCGGACGCACGCTTTCGAGGTTCTCCAGCAGCATGTCGAGTCCCGGCGCGGCGATGGTGTCGCCCGTGCGGGCGGCGCGCAGGCCGAGCACGGCCACGATGTCGCCGGAAGAGGCTTCGGCAATCTGCTCCTGCTGGTCCGCGTCCATGCGGAACATGCGGGAAACGCGTTCCTCCTTGTTCTGCGCGGTGTTGCGCACCACGTCGCCTTCTTTGAGCGTGCCGGAATAGAGCCTCACGAGGGAGGTCTTGCGTCCGCCTTCCATGAGTACCTTGAACACCAGGGCGCAGAAGGGGGCCTTCGGGCCTATGTCGAGTACCTTTTCCTCCGTGCCGTCCACGGAAGTGCCGTGCGGAGCGGGGACGTCCAGCGGGGAGGGCAGGTAGCGGCCCACGGCGTCGAGCAGGGGCTGCACGCCCGCATTCTTCAGCGCGGAACCGGCGAGAACCGGGGTTACTCTGCGCGCAAGCGTCGCGCGCTTCAGGGCCGCGTGTATGTCTTCTTCCGAGAAGTTTTCCTCAAGGTAGAGCTCCATGAAGGCATCGTCGTTCTCCCCCAGCGTTTCCAGCGTCTTTTCCCGCCAGAGCAGGGCGAAGTCCCTTTCCTCTCCCTCCAGGGGCAGCTCTTCCATGGTCCTGCCCTGGCTGTCTTCATCGAAGACGAGCTTTTTCAGCGCAATGACGTCGGCCACGGCATGAAATTCCGGCCCTTCGCCCAGCGGAACGGTCACGGCCGCGGGAGTGGCTCCCAGCCTTTCGTGCAGGGCGTCCACCACGGCGGAGAAATTCGCGCCCACTCTGTCCATCTTGTTCACAAAGGCGATCTTGGGCACGCCGAAGGATTCCGACTGCCGCCATACCGTTTCCGACTGAGGTTCCACGCCGCCCACGGCGCAGAACACGCCCACCGCGCCGTCGAGCACGCGCAGGGAGCGTTCCACCTCGATGGTGAAGTCCACATGCCCGGGGGTGTCGATGAGGTTGAGCGTCCAGTCCTTCCAGCGGCAGGTGGAGGCCGCGGCCGCGATGGTGATGCCGCGTTCCTGTTCTTCAGGCATGAAGTCCATGGTGGCCGTGCCGTCGTGTACTTCGCCCATGCGGTGTATTTTCCGCGTGTAGAAGAGAATGCGTTCGCTGAGCGTGGTCTTGCCCGCGTCGATATGGGCGATGATGCCGATGTTGCGAAGTTGTTTCATAGTGTCCTGACTCATGACAGGTTCTCCTGGACCAGACGGGCGCAAAGGGTGACGGTGCGGAAAAATTCGGGTTCGGGGCCGGGCCAGCAGGCCTCCATGCCCGGCCCCGCCGTCAGCGGGGCGGCAGGGGAAACGTCGAAGGGCTCAGGCGCGAATACGGCGCGTATGCCCGGGGCGGGCGCATCGAGAATGTCGGCGTCGGGGTGCAGCCAGCGGAGGCGTTTTTCCGTTTCTGCGGCGGAAGGCGTGTCTCCTTTTTTATATAAGGAAAGGATTCTCGGCGCCGCCTTGTCGCGGTACGCGGCCGTGCCGTCTGCGGCGGCCTTGTGCATGAGGTCCTTCATGGCCTCATCCGGTCCTTCCGGCCCGGGGAAGAACAGGATTCTTCCGTCGGGGGAAACGGCGCGCAGATCCTCGTACAGGGAGGCGAGACCCTCGGCATCCAGCACGAAGGAATCCTCAAGTCCGGCCAGTTCCAGCGCCGTGATCACGGCAGGGGCGAAGGGCGCGGAAGAAACGGTGAGGATGCGCGGCACGCCCGCCATGATCGCGGGGACCGCGGCGGCAAGAAAGCGTGCGGGCGAGGCGAAGCCCGGCCCCGTCACGGCAAGCGTCCATGCGGCGGGGCGCACGTCTTCCCGGCGGGAAAAGCCTGCGCGCGGGCAGTCGACGCGGTATGCGCCGTCGCCGTCCTTCATGCCCCGGCGGTGGAAGGCGAAGGCCATGGAGGTTTTCAGAAGCGCCCGCAGGGGGGCGGGGGTATTTTCATAGGCCTGTGCGTAAAGATCATCGTCCGGGCGGAAGGCTTCCAGCCAGGCGGGAATATCGAAAATGGGACTCATGCAGTTCTCCCTTTCCTTCTTGGGTACGTTTCTCCCGCCCGCGCGTCAAATGAAATGTTGCATACCGTACATGGCTTCCCGCAGAAGGAGCGGGCGGAGAGCTCTTTTTAAGGAAGGCGCGGCGTTTTCCGGCGGGAAGAGACGGATACCTGCCCCCCGGCGGCGGATCTTTCCCTCCGGTCGGAGAAAGGCGCGGGCTTTTCCTCCGGGCCCTCCCCGGAGAGGGGAAATTTCCGACGGCGGCAAGGGGCTTTTCCCCCTGCGGCTGGGGCGGCGGATGCAAGGAAATACGTTGCGTTTTGGCCGGAACGGCTCTATCTTGTGTCGGATGTTCCATGCCAATCGGAGGCTCACATGCAAAAAATTCGTGTCCTGACCACGGCGGCGCTCGCCCTTGTCACTTTTTTGGCCGGCGGGGGCGTGATGAAGGCCGTCAGCGCGGAAAACGACTACGAGTCCCTGCGCCGCTTCAGTCAGATACTGGACATGGTGGAGCAGTACTACGTCAACGACGTTTCCCAGAAGGAACTTCTGGAAGGCGCGCTCAAGGGGATGCTCCAGAACCTTGATCCGCACTCCACGTTGATGACGGAAAAGGAATTTCAGGAAATGCAGGAAAACACCAGCGGCGAATTCTTCGGCGTCGGTGTGGAAATAACCATGGAAAACGGTCAGGTCATGGTGGTGAGCCCCATCGAGGACACCCCCGGCTACAAGGCCGGTCTGCGCGCGGGCGACTCCATCATCGCGGTGGACGGCCAGTACACCATGGAAATGTCGCTGACCGAAGTGGTTTCCAAAATGCGCGGCAAGCGCGGCACCACGGTGGAACTTCAGGTACTGCACAAGAATGCCTCCCGTCCCGTGACCATGAAGATCAGGCGCGACGCCATTCCCCTCATCAGCGTGAAGTCGCGCGAGCTTGAGCCGGGCTACTGGTGGATACGCCTCACGCGTTTCAGCGGACATACCGCGCAGGAACTTGGCGACGCGCTCTCCGCAGCCAGGAAGAAGGGCGAGATGAAGGGCATTGTGCTCGATCTGCGCAACAACCCCGGCGGTCTTCTGGATCAGAGCGTGGAAGTGGCCGACCTCTTCCTTAAAGACGGCGTCATCGTGTCCATGCGCGGGCGCGACGCATCTTCCGAACGCACCTTCAAGGCGCATCCTCAGGCGGAGGACGTGACCTGCCCCATGGTGGTGCTGGTCAATTCCGGTTCCGCTTCGGCTTCGGAAATCGTGGCCGGCGCGCTGCGCGACCAGAAGCGGGCGCTCATTCTGGGCGAACGTACCTTCGGCAAGGGGTCGGTGCAGAACCTCATTCCCCTGGCGGACGGCACGGGGCTCAAACTTACCGTGGCCCGCTACTATACGCCTTCCGGCAAGTCCATACAGGCCGAAGGCATTTCTCCCGACTTTGAAGTGGCATGGGAAGCTCCGCGCGAGGACACCGGTCCTTCCTTCTCCCTGCGCGAAAAGGATCTGCGCGGCCATCTTGAGCAGAAGGACGGAGAAAAGGAAGAAAAGCAGGAAGAAAAGGTGGGCGATGCGGAAGACGTGGGCGCCATGCTCGACCGCGACAATCAGCTCCGGCTCGCCCTGCAGTTCGTCAGAACCCTGCCCGTGGTGAAGGCCCTGCAGAACTGATTTCCGGTAAAGGCGGCTCCGCCCTCCGGCAGGGGCCGCAACGCGCTTCCCCCGCGCCGGGCAGATATTTCATAACCAGAGGGAGCTTTTTGGCGCCCCGCAACGCAGGACGGAGGAATCCCATGATTCAGCAAACCCTTTCCATCATCAAGCCCGACGCCGTGGCCCGCAACCTTCAGGGCGAAATTCTCGCCATGATTCAGAAAAGCGGCCTGCGTATCATTGCCATGAAGATGATCCGCCTCACCCGCGCCCAGGCGGAAGCCTTCTATGAGGTGCATAAGGAGCGCCCCTTCTACGGCGAGCTCGTGGAATACATGATTTCCGGCCCCGTGGTCTGCTCCGTGCTGGAAGGGGAGGACGCCATCGCCTCCTACCGTGCGCTCATGGGGGCCACCAATCCCGCGAACGCTGCGGAAGGCACCATCCGCAGGCTCTATGCCCAGAGCGTGCAGGCCAACGCCGTGCACGGCTCCGACGCTCCCGAAACCGCCGCCCGGGAAGTCGCCTTCTTCTTCAGCCGGACGGAAATCGTGGGCTGAACCATGAAAAGCATCGGTTGCATAGGCTGCGGCAACATGGGCGGCGGCGTGCTGAAAGGCCTGGTCGCGCATGAGCAGTTCGAGCTTTTCGGGCACGACCACACCCGCGCCAAGGTGGAATCCATAGGCCCGGAAGGCCGCGTCGCCTGGATGGAAAGCCCGCTTGAGCTTGCGCGCCGCTGCGACGTGATCATTCTTGCCGTCAAGCCCTATCAGATGGAAGCCATGCTGGAAGAGATACGCCCCGCGCTCGATTCCTCCAAGGTGGTGGTTTCCCTTGCGGCCGCCTTTTCTCAGGCAAGGCTGAAGAAGGGCGTGGAAGGCCGCTGCCCCGTGGTGCGCTGTATGCCCAACCTGCCCGTCATCGTGGGCAGAGGCGTGTTCGCCCTGTGCTTCGACGATGAAGCGCTGGATGATCCGCGCAGAAAAGAGCTGCTTGCGCTCTTTCAGCTCATGGGCATGGCGCTTGCCCTGCCCGAGGCGCAGTTCCCGGCCTTTTCCTCTCTGGTGGGCTGCGGCCCGGCCTTCGTGCTGCTCTTCATGGAAGGGCTGCTCAATGCGGGCATCACCATGGGCCTGAAGGCTCCCGTGTCCCGCGAGCTCATCGCGGCCATGGTGGAAGGTACGGCACGCCTCGCGCTGGAAAGCGGGGAAAGTTTTGCGGATCTTCGCGTCCGCGTATGCTCTCCTTCCGGCACCACCATACGCGGCGTGAACCACATGGAACGCTGCGCCGTGCCCGGCCATGTGACCGACGCCGTGCTGGAAGCTTTGAAGCGCGACAGGGAAATGGCCGCTTCAGACTAGCACGGTCTTCTTTCAGACTGTCTTTGCGCGCACGGCGTTCTTTCGCCGTGCGCGTTTTCCGCTCCGGGGCCGGAAATTCTTTCTCCGGCAGCGCCGGAAAGCTGCCCGGCACTCCCCTCCAGCAAGGATGCCGCGGCAAAACAGGCAGGCTTTCAACACTTCCTTCCTGCCGGAAGGTATTCCCGTTCCGGGAAGTTTTCGGAGGTACCCCATGCAGATGCCCGACAGAAGAATGTTCTTCCAGATCAACTGGGGCCTCGTTTTTCTCACCATGCTGCTTTTTGCCGTGGGCATGGTGAACCTTTATTCCGCAAGCGGCTCCCGCATCGAGGGGGGCTTCGTGCTTTCTCCCTTCTACCAGCGTCAGCTCGTGTGGGGGCTCATCGGCCTTTTCGTCATGGTGACGTGCATGCTCATCGACTACCGGCGTATCGAGAGGCTGGCCGTGCCGTGCTACGTCGTCGTGCTTTTTCTGCTGCTGCTCGTACCCATCGTGGGCAAAACGGTGTACGGCGCCAAGCGCTGGATCGACCTCGGCGTCATGAATCTCCAGCCCAGCGAGCTGGCCAAGTTCGCCGTGCTCATGATGGGCGCGAAGGCTCTCTGCCGCGACGGGGAATCTCTGGGCTGGAAAAGGCTCGCCCAGGTGCTTTCCATAGGCCTTGTGCCCTTTCTCTTCATCGCCAAGCAGCCGGACCTCGGTTCCGGGCTTACCGTGCTCGTGCTGCTCGGCGGCATGGTGCTCTTTCACGGGGTGAAGTGGCGCGTTCTGCGCGTGTGCCTGCTGGTCATTCCTCTGGTCATGCCCCTCGGCTGGTTCGTGCTGCACGATTACCAGCAGGAGCGCATCCTCACCTTCCTTGATCCCACGCGCGACCCGCGCGGCGCAGGCTACCACATCATACAGTCGCAGATCGCCATAGGCTCGGGGGAAATGTTCGGCAAGGGCTTTCTGGCGGGCACGCAGAGCCAGCTGCGCTTTCTGCCGGAAAAGCATACCGACTTCGCCATCGCCGTGCTCGGCGAGGAATGGGGCTTTGCGGGCTGCATGGCCCTCGTCACGCTGTTCTGCCTTTTCCTCATGGCCATGTACAGCACCGTGCGCGATGCCAAGGACCGCTTCGGTTCCACGCTGGCGGCAGGCATATTCTTCTATTTCTTCTGGCAGATCATCGTGAACATAGGCATGGTGGTGGGGCTCATGCCCGTGGTGGGCATGCCGCTGCCCTTCATCAGCTACGGCGGCACGGCCCTTGTGGTCAACTGCGCGCTCGTGGGCATAGTGCTCAGCATTTCCATGCGCAGATTCGTGTTCAAGAGCTGAACGCTCTTTGCGCGGAATACTTCGGCGGCCTTTCCTGCGGGAGAGGCCGTTTTTTTTGGTTAAAAGAAAAACAGCCAGGCTGGGGGGGCCGAAAACGTATCGTTATGCGTATGTTATAAACACTCCTTTTGATTTGCTGAGAAGGAGGTGCGGTCTGGCAACTGCGCCCACAAGCAAATCAAAAGGAGGTCACAATGGGTGACACAAAGAAGTTAGCGCATACGCAATGGAACTGCAAATATCACATAGTCTTTGCACCAAAATATCGCCGACAGGTTTTCTATGGAGAGAAGAAAAGGGCCATAGGAGAAATATTGCGGAAATTATGTGAGTGGAAGGGCGTGAGCATGGTAGAAGCAGAATGTTGTCCCGACCATATCCATATGTTGCTAGAGATACCGCCCAAGATGAGTGTATCGGCGTTTGCCGGATATTTGAAGGGGAAGGGCTGCCGGATGATATATGAGAGTTCCGGGAACTGAAGTTCAAACATCACAATCGGGAATTGGGGTGCCGTGATAACTATGTCGACACGGTGGGTAGGAATAGGGCAAAGATAGCCGGGTATATCAGGAGTCAACTGAATGAGGACAGGCTCGGCGGGCAGTTGAACATCCCGTATGCCCGTTTACGGGCCTCCGGCAACAGAAATGCAGATGTCAGACCGTACATGCGCCTCTGCCGCGAGGGATCGGCGAGGGAATGTGCCCTTTGGCATGCAGGGCCCGAGCAGGGCAGAGAGCTTTCCGAACGTAATGCGGGCAGTCTTCTCCTGCGGAATGTCGGTTTTTTCCGGCATCTCCGGCAGACTTGCTGCACAAAAAGGCCAAAGGCAGGCGCAGCGCCCTTTAATTAAAAGGGGAATTTTTGCATGCACAGACGCGGCGGAGCAGGGCTCGGCCCGGAGAGCAGCAGGGAAGAATGCGGAAAACGGGCGGCGATCTGCCCGAAAAAGGGGAGATGCAACGCTGCAGATTCTTTGTATTTCAAAACTACGAGCGCCTCACGCTCCTCTTTACGCGCCGGTCTGCATTGCACGGGGCGGCACGGAACAGGGCGTTTTCGAAGAAGCAGAGCGCGGAAAAGACGTTTTTTTGAGTGTGAAAAAAAGTCCGAGCAGATTTTTATTTATTTTTTCCCGGAAGGAGCGGCGGGGAAAAGAGAAAGGAAAAGCCGCTTTCCGGCGTTTTTTGGGCGCCCGAACGCGCGGCCGGAAACAAAAGAAAGAGCCTTTCCAGTATGATATGCCATAGTGGGCACCGTTGTCATTTTTTGTGCAAAGTGGCCCCGGAACCGCTTTATTTGTTGGAGAAAAAGTCTTCCGGCTTTGACAAAGAATGAAAAACGGAGTACCTAAAAACATGATTCTACTCCCAATAATTCAGGAGCGCAGAACTTTGGGGGCTTAGAATGTACATCGGCAAGTGGCCCCTTTTTACAGCTTCGGTTGGAGGTTCTCGGAATGATCAATATCGACATCACCCTCCTGATTCAGGTGGTGAATTTTCTGGTCGCGCTTGCGATCATCAATTACCTGATCATTCGCCCGGTGCGTGGGGCCATGGCCCGCCGCCGCGCGCAGAATGACGTGCTGAGAGGCGACGCCGATACCCTTGAGGGCGAGGCCGGCCTTAAACTGGACGGGTACAACGCCCGCATCGCGAAGGCCCGCGCGGACGTGTCCGCCCTTCGCAAGAGCATGAAGGCCGCCGCGGACGAGGCGGCCCAGGCCAGGCTGAACGAAGCCGGCGACAAGGCCCGCTCTCTCCATCTCGCCGCCGCCGACCGCATCCGCGAAGAAAGCGCGGAAGCCCGGCGCGAGCTTGACGGAAGAGTGGGCGATTTCGTTCAGGTGGCCCTGAAGTCCATGCTTGGATAGTCATCGCAGCAAGGAGAACGGCGTGCAAAAAATCTATGGTATGACGGCGGCCTGCGCTCTGGTTCTGGTATCGTGCCAGATCGCGTCCGCAAGCGAGGGGCATTCCCTTCCCTGGGGCGATTTTCTTCTCCGCGTGATCAACGGCGCCATATTTGTGGGCATCATCTGGTACGCGGCGGGCAAGCTCATCAAAAAGTTCTTCACGGACCGCCGTGAAGGGATCGTCCGTGAAATGGACGATCTGGCAAAGCGCAAGGCCGAGGCGGAAGCGAATCTGGCGGAAGTGGAACGCCGTATCGCCGATGTGGAAGCCGAATGCGCGAAGCTTCTCGAAGAAGGCCGCGCCCAGGCGGAACGCATCAAGGCTTCCATTCTTGCCGAAGCCGAGAAGCAGGCGGCCCACATCGTGGAGCAGGCCGCTCTCGGAGCGGAGCAGGAAGGCAAGGCCGAGCTTGAAGCCATTCGCGCCCGCATGGCGGAAACCATCGTGGCGGAAGTGAAAAAGAGCCTTCTCGACCGGCTGGATGCCAAGACGCATCAGAAACTGATCGACAAATCGTTGACCAAGGTGGTGCTGCAGTGATCGGCAATGTCGTGTCCCGTCGTTATGCCGCGGCGCTCTTTTCCCTGGGGAAAGAGGCGGGCATGGCGGAATTGGAACGCTATGGAGCGTCTCTGAGTGCATTGGGCGAGGCGGTGGAAAAGACTCCCCGGCTGGCGGAAGCCTTCCGCAACCCCGTCCTCTCCACGGAAGAGAAGAAGAAAGTGGCGCTGTCCCTGCTGGATGTGGCGGGCGGCGGCGCTGTGGAACAGCGTTTTTGCGCGCTTCTGGCCGATAAGGGCCGGTTGCCGCTGCTCCCCGCCATTGCGGCGGATTTTTCGGCCATGCTGGATGAGGCCCGCGGCATTTCACGCGGCGTCGTCACCACGGCCGTGGAGCTGGATGAAGAGCGCAGAAACAGCATCAGAACGAAGTTGGAATCGCAGACAGAGCGCAAGCTTGAGCTTGACTACGTCGTGGATCCGTCCATCATCGGGGGCGTCGTCTTCCGCGTGGGGGACAAGGTGTACGACGCAAGCCTGCGCGCGCAGCTCGACAACCTCAGGGAATCCATCAAGAGGGGTGAGTAGGCCATGCACATCAAGGCTGAAGAGATCGGAAAGATCATCGAGGAGCAGATCCGCAACTACGACCAGCACGTGGAAATGAGCGAGACTGGCACCGTCATGTACGTGGGCGACGGCATCGCCCGCGTGTACGGCGTGCGGAATGCCATGTCCATGGAACTGCTGGAGTTTCCCGGCGGGCTCATGGGCATGGTGCTCAACCTCGAAGAAGACAACGTCGGCGTCGCGCTTCTCGGTGACGACACCGACATCAAGGAAGGCGACCCCGTCAGGCGCACCGGCCGGATTTTCTCCGTGCCCGTCGGCCCTGCCGTGGCAGGTCGCGTGCTGAACCCCCTGGGCCAGCCTCTGGACGGCCTGGGACCGGTGGAAAGCACGGAAATCCGTCCCGTGGAGCTCAAGGCTCCCGGCATCATGCAGCGCAAGAGCGTTCACGAACCCATGGTCACGGGCATCAAGGCCATCGACGCCATCACGCCCATCGGCCGCGGCCAGCGTGAACTCATCATCGGCGACCGCCAGGTGGGCAAGACCGCCATCTGCGTGGACGCCATCCTCGCCCAGAAGGGCACGGGCGTGCACTGCTTCTACGTGGCCATCGGCCAGAAGAAGTCCACCGTGGCTCTGGTGGCGGAAACCCTGCGTCAGCACGGCGCCATGGAATACACCACCATCGTGTCCGCCTCCGCCTCGGAATCCGCGCCTCTGCAGTACATCGCCGCGTATTCCGGCTGCACCATGGCCGAATACTACCGCGACAACGGCGAGCACGCCCTCATCATCTACGACGACCTTTCCAAGCAGGCCGTGGCCTATCGCCAGATGTCCCTGCTGCTCCGTCGTCCTCCGGGACGTGAAGCCTTCCCCGGCGACGTGTTCTACCTGCATTCCCGTCTGCTGGAACGCGCTGCGAAGCTCAGCGACGAACTCGGCGCGGGTTCTCTGACGGCTCTGCCCGTCATCGAAACGCAGGCCGGCGACGTGTCCGCCTACATTCCCACCAACGTGATTTCCATCACCGACGGTCAGGTCTTCCTGGAAACGAACCTGTTCAACGCCGGTATCCGCCCGGCCATCAACGTGGGCATCTCCGTTTCCCGCGTGGGTGGCGCCGCGCAGATCAAGGCCATGAAGCAGGTGGCCGGTTCTCTGCGTCTGGACCTTGCCCATTACCGCGAAATGGCGGCCTTCGCCCAGTTCGGCTCCGACCTGGACAAGGACACCAAGGCCATTCTCGATCGCGGCGCCCGCATGACGGAGCTGCTCAAGCAGCCTCAGTATCATCCCATGCCCACGGAAGAGCAGGTGGCCTCCATCTTCGCCGCTTCCCGCGGTTTCCTGGATGACATCGAGGTGAAGGACGTGCTTCCCTTCGAAGCCGGCCTTCTGGAAATGCTTCGCACCGAGAAGCCCGATATCCTCGCCGATATCCGCGATCGCAAGAAGCTGGATGATGATCTCGAAGCCCGTCTTTCCGCGGCCATCAAAGAGTTCAAGGTATCCTTCAAGGCGCGGGGGTAACTCATGCCTTCGTTGAAAGATGTAAAACTCCAGATAGCTGGCGTCGGCAAGACCAAGCAGATCACGAGGGCCATGGGAATGGTCGCCTCGGCGAAGCTGCGCGGCGCCCAGAACCGCATCGAACGGTTCCGCCCCTACGCGGAAAAGTTCGGCGAGATGCTGGGTGATCTTGCCGCCAGAACGGAAGATGCGGCCCATCCGCTGCTTCAGGTTCACAAGAAGATCTCTTCGGCGGTGATCGTTCTGCTCACCTCCGACAGAGGGCTTTGCGGGGGCTTCAACGTCAATCTGATATCGACGGCGCTCGAACTGGCCCGCACCCGGGCCGAGGCGGGGCTTGCCGTCAGGTTCATCTGCGTGGGCCGCAAGGGCCGCGACGCGATACGCAAGACCGGGTACGAAACCATCGAATCGTACGGCGACGCCATGGGTTCCTTCGACTTCCGTCTGGCGGCCCGTCTCGGCGCGAAGGTGTCGCAGCTTTATGAAAGCGGCGAGGCCGATGAAGTGTACCTTGTGTACAGCGAGTTCGCGGGCATGACCCGCCAGATCCCCACGACCATGGAGCTGCTGCCCGTGACCTCCTCCGCGGGCAAGGACAGCGGGGATGAGGTCGGCGCGGCTGCGGAATGCCTGTATGAACCCGAAGTGGGGACTCTGCTTGCGGAACTGCTGCCCCGCTATGTGAATGTTCAGATCTATCGCGGACTTCTCGACAACTCCGCCAGCGAGAACGCAGCGCGCATGGCCTCCATGGACAACGCCACGCGCAACTGCGACGAACTGACCAATTCTCTGACGCTTCTTTACAACAAGACCCGTCAGGCTGCCATCACCAACGAACTCATCGATATCGTTGGCGGCGCAAATGCGCAGCAAAGCCAGTAGGAGCACTAGGGCATGACAGCAAACAAAGGCCATATTGTACAGGTCATCGGCGCTGTTGTGGACGTGGCTTTCCCCGAGGGAAAGCTGCCGAACATCCTCAACGCGCTTGAGATCAATAATGTCAACAACCCCAACGCCACGGACCTCGTCTGCGAAGTCGCCCAGCATCTGGGCAACAACGTGGTGCGTACCATCGCCATGGACAGCACCGACGGTCTGGTCCGCGGCATGGAAGTGGTCGATACCGGCAAGCCCATCATGACGCCTGTGGGCAAGGCCGCCATCGGCCGCATCCTGAACGTGGTGGGCAAGCCCGTGGACGGTCTCGGACCCATCGAGACGGACAAGTACTTCCCCATCCACCGTCCCGCTCCCGCCTTCACCGACCTGAACACCAAGGTGGAGCTGCTGGAAACCGGCATCAAGGTCGTGGACCTGCTCATTCCCTTCCCCAAGGGCGGCAAGATCGGCCTCTTCGGCGGCGCCGGCGTGGGCAAGACGGTTATCCTCATGGAGATGATCAACAACATCGCCAAGCAGCACGGCGGCAACTCCGTGTTCGCCGGCGTGGGTGAACGTACCCGTGAAGGTAACGACCTCTACGGCGAACTCAAGGAAGCCGGGGTTCTGGAGCGTGCCGTGCTTGTCTACGGCCAGATGAACGAGCCCCCGGGAGCCCGTGCCCGCGTGGCCCTCACCGCCCTTGCCTGCGCCGAGTACTTCCGTGATGAAGAACATCAGGACGTGCTGCTCTTCATCGACAACATCTTCCGCTTCACGCAGGCGGGTTCCGAAGTGTCCGCCCTTCTGGGCCGTATGCCTTCGGCCGTGGGTTATCAGCCCACCCTGGGCACCGACCTCGGCGGTCTGCAGGAACGCATCACCTCCACCTCCGCAGGTTCCATCACCTCCGTGCAGGCCGTGTACGTTCCCGCCGACGACCTTACCGACCCGGCTCCCGCCACCACCTTCGCCCACCTGGACGGCACGCTGGTGCTCAACCGTTCCATCGCCGAACTGGGTATCTACCCGGCCGTGGACCCGCTTGACTCCACCTCCCGCATCCTCGACCCGAACGTGGTCGGCACGGAACACTATTCCGTGGCCCGCCGTGTTCAGCAGGTGCTGCAGAAGTACAAGGACCTTCAGGACATCATCGCCATCCTCGGTATGGACGAACTGTCCGACGAGGACAAGATGACCGTGGCCCGCGCCCGCCGCATCCAGCGCTTCCTTTCCCAGCCCTTCCATGTGGCGGAAGTGTTCTCCGGCATTCCCGGCGTGTATGTGAAACTGGAAGATACCATCAAGGGCTTCAAGGGGCTGCTTGAAGGCGAATACGACTATCTCTCCGAGACGGACGTGTTCAACGTGGGCAGCATCGACATGGCCATTGAAAAGTACAACAAGCGTCAGCAGGCATAAGAGGAGACCGTCATGGAAGGTCTTCGTCTTGATATCGTCACTCCCGACAAGGTCGTGCTTCAGGAAGAAGTGGACTATGTGGGCGCAAGCGGCGTAGACGGCGAATTCGGCGTCATGCCCGATCATGCGGCCATGCTTTCCGCCCTGAAGATCGGTGATCTCTACTACCGTAAGGGAGGCGTCACCGGCTGGGTTTTCGTATCCGGCGGCTTTGCTCAGATCGCGGACAACAAGGTGACCATTCTCGCGGAAGCCGCGGAACTGGCCTCCGACATCGACGTGGACCGGGCGGAGCAGGCCAGGGCCCGCGCGGAAGCGCGCCTTGCCGATCCGAAGCCCGACACGGACGTGCACCGCGCCGAGCTGGCCCTCACGAGGGCCATCGAACGCCTCCGCGTCGCCAGACGCTAGGCGGGCCGCTTCGGCGTCCTGTTGCCGAAACGCTGATGCTTTACGCATGATGGGGGGCATCCCGAAAGGGGTGCCCCTTTTGCGTGGGCGGCTTTTGCGCTCCTTCCTTTGTCCGGCTGACGGACGGAAAGCCTTTCGGAAGAAAGCCTCTTTTCATACCGGGGCAACACGCATTCTTCGTTCCTTGCTCTCCCGTCAGCGCGTGCCGGGCACAACTTCGTGGGCTTCTGCGCCTGTCGTGCCGCGGAGGCTGCCTTCTTTTCCTCATGTTTTTTCTGTGCCGTGCTGGCGTATTGCCGCGCAGGCAGAGCTTTTTTCTTCCCTGCGCGCCAGGGCGGTTCCGGTTCTGCCGGGCCGGGGGGAGGGGGCCCGCCCCGTCATGGCAACGCTTTTTTCCGCGTCGGGGATTTTTGCATGTTTCCTCCGGCGGCGTGCGGGGCCGCGGGGAGGAGCGGCGTCAGTCCGGCCGGGAAGGAGAAAAGATTCTCTGCCGCAC
This sequence comes from Mailhella massiliensis, assembly GCF_900155525.1. Lineage (NCBI taxonomy): Bacteria > Pseudomonadati > Thermodesulfobacteriota > Desulfovibrionia > Desulfovibrionales > Desulfovibrionaceae > Mailhella > Mailhella massiliensis. The sequence goes on along the minus strand of NZ_LT706952.1, from coordinate 446,649 downwards.
CGCGGTGCGGAAGGGAAAAGAGCGGCGGAAGAAGTCATGCTCCTCTGTCCTGCGGGAGGAGAGATGCGCTGCGATGTTTTTTGATTCTTTTTCCGCATCTTGCTTGCGAAGGGACACATGCTCGTGTACAGCTAAGGAAAGCTGCCGCATTTGTGAAAAATGCGTCTTGCGCGCGCCGTGCATTGCCGGGCGGCCCGTGTATCTGGAAAACGGCGAAGACAACCTCGGGGAGCTTCATGCGCAGAGTTTTCTTGTTGCTGGCGGCGATGGCCGTAACCATGTTTTCCTTTTCCGTTGCCGAAGCGGCCCGGGTACCGGACGTGGTTTCGGTGGACATGCAGTACCTTATTTCGGAATCCCAGCCCGGCAAGCAGGCCGAAGCGCATCTCAAGAAGGTGCGCGAGGTGCTTCAGAAGGGCTTCGACAAGCTGCGCGACGCCCATAAAAAGGATTCCGAGGAGGAACGGAACAAGGTCTATGCCCAGGGGCTTGCCGTGCTGAACCGTCAGATGGAAGTGGAACGCCAGGCCGCCATGCGCGTGGTGCACGAGGTCGTGGTGGAGGAAGTGGAAAAGTGGCGCAAGAAGAACGGCGTGTCCCTGGTCATTGCGCGGAGCATGGTGGTTGCCGGAGACTGGAGCAAGGCCGACTACACCAAAACCATTCTTACCCAGGTGAACAGGCGCAAGGTGAAATTCGCCGACCTGCCCACCGTGACCATTAAAGAAGAAGGCAAGTCCGAAGGCCGGAAGGGCAGGCGCTAGACGCTTTTCCCTTTCCCCGTTCCGGGCATTCGCGTTTTTGCCGGGCGGCCGTGCAGGTCGCAGCGGCACGCAACAGAGCATTGTCAACCAGTGAGGAACATCATGTCTGAAGAGCAGAAAATCGGTCTTCATGTGGAATCGGCCGCCATCCGTACTTCCTACGCCAATTCCTTCCAGGCACGCTATGCGGAAGGGGAAATTTTTCTGAACTGCGGGGTGAGCCGCATGGAGCCTTCTACCGATGCCTCTCTGGCCGGAAATCTGGTGGTGGAAATGCAGGACCGCATCGCCATGACGCCGCACAGCGCCAAGCGCCTTGTGGCCACGCTCATCCGTACCCTTCAGGAATATGAAGGCCGTTTCGGTCCCATTGATGCCCCGGCCCCCGCAGAGCCGAAGAACGAAGCCTGATCTGCGGCGCGGGCGTTTGCGTCTTTCTTTTCCGCCTCCTTCCCGGGCGTCGTTTTGCCTTGCCGGGAAGGGGGCTTTTTTATGCCGGATACGCCTGCCGGAAAAGAATCCTCTGGGGTGAGAACATCGGGAGGATAAAGCGGTGCAGGGAGCAGAGAAGCCCGTCGCCGCCTGCGTGGAGGCGGCAGAGCGGGGAAGGGCCGTGCGCCCTGTCTGAAACGACGCAGGGCGCACGGGCCGGGAAACGCCGGGCGGAAACGGCGCAGGCAGCCCGTACTCTGCCCGAAGCCCGGCGGGGCGGCATCAGGGGCGCTGCGGCGGCATTTGCTGCATTCCGCCTGGAGGAGCCTTCCCGCCGTTTTTTTTCTGCGGAGGTTCCGTATCGGGTTTTCTCCGTACCTCTGCCGTACCGCATTCTTCTGCTGCAAGCAGGGGAACTGCTTTTTGTTACACTGGCGTCTTCTTTCTTCATAAAGAAATCATCACACCTTCACAGGATCGAAACAGGTCTCGGCCATAGTGGCCGCAATGGAAAACAACCTGTGGAGGATGTTATGAAAATCACCTCGATCATGCCGCTGTTCCTCGGCATGGCGCTTTTCTCGGCCACGGCGCAGGCTGCGCCCGCCATCTATCCCGTCGATACCGCCCGTTTCCTGGGCGGCGCGAAGTTCGACTTCAAGGTGGAGTTCGACAGGGAACTGAAAGAGGCCGACGCCAGCGTGCTCATCAACGGCAAAAGCGTGGCCGACGTGTTCGGCACGAAGCCGGAATTCATTAAAAACGAGGAAGGCAAGGGTTCGGCCATCCTGCTGCGCAACGTGACCCTGAAGCCCGGCAAGTACACCGTCACCGCGAAGGACGGCAAGGAAGAAGCCCGGGCGAAGTGGGACGTGTACGGCACGCCGGAAAAGGCCGAGGCGAAAAACGTCATTCTGCTCATTGCCGACGGTTTGAGCATGGGCCACAGAACCGGCGCGCGTCTGCTCTCCAAGGGCGTGACCAACGGCATGTACAACGGTTATCTTTCCATGGATACGCTGCCCTACACCGGTATGCTCGGCACCTGCAGCGTGGATTCCATTGCGGCGGACTCCGCCAACACCGCTTCCGCCTACATGACGGGCCACAAGTCCAGCGTGAACGCCATCGGCGTGTATGCCGACCGTACCAAGGACCCCTTCGACGATCCCCGTCAGGAAACCATCGCTGAAATTCTGCGCCGTAAGACCAACAAGTCCATCGGTATCGTTTCCGACGCCGAAATAGAAGACGCCACCCCCGCCGCCGTGGTTTCCCACACGCGCAAGCGTTCCGAAAAGGCGGCCATCGTGGGCATGTTCGCCGACATCCGCCCCGAAGTGCTCATCGGCGGCGGTTCCGCCTACTTCCTGCCCCGCACGGTTCCCGGTTCCAAGCGCAAGGATGAAAAGGACTATGTGGAAGATTTCCGCAAGGCGGGCTACAGCCTTGCCACCACGCGCACGGAACTTCTGAAGGTCATGGAAAAAACGCCCGACCGTCTGCTCGGCCTCTTCCATACCGGCAACCTCGACGGCGCTCTGGACAGAAAGCAGCTCAAGAAGGGCACCGTGTCCAAGTTCCCCGATCAGCCCGACCTCACGGATTCCATGGACGCCGCCCTCAAGGTGCTTTCCAAGAATCCCAACGGGTTCTTCCTCATGCTGGAAGCCGGCCTCGTGGACAAGTACACCCATCCGCTCGACTGGGAACGCGCCATTTACGATACCATCATGTTCGATAAGGTGGTGGCCAAGGCTCAGGCCTTCTGCGATGCCAACCCCGATACGCTCCTCATCGTTACCGGCGACCACACCCATGCCCTCAGCATCATCGGTACCGTGGACGACAACCTTCCCGGCGAACTCATGCGCGACAAGGTGGGCATCTACGCGGCCGCGGGCTATCCCAACTACAAGGATGCCGACGGCGACGGCTACCCCGACGATGTGAACGTGTCCAAGCGCCTTGCCGCCTTCATCGGCAACTACCCCGACCATTACGAAACCTACCGCCCCAAGATCGACGGTCCCTTCGTGCCCGCGGTCAAGGATGAGAACGGCCACTACATCGCGAACGCCGCCTACAAGGACATTCCCGGAGCGCAGTTCGTGCCCGGCAACCTGCCCCGCACGGAATCCACCGGCGTACATGCCATCGACGACCTCGTGGTGGGGGCGAGAGGCCCGAACGCCGACCAGATTCACGGCTTCATGAACAGCACGGAAATCTTCCGCATCATGGCCGAAGCCATGGCTCTCGGCAAGTGATGACGGCGGGAAAGGGGGAATGCGCCCCCTTTCCATGAACAGCAAGGCGCCCTGAATATTCGGGGCGCCTTTTGCCGGAAGGGCGTCCGCTGACTGACGCCCGCACCCCTTCCTGAACTTTTTTCCTGTGAGAAGCGACATGAAAACCTGGCTGATTCTTCTGCTCTGCCTTGTGCTCGGAGCGCAGAGCGCGTGGGCGGAGACGGAAAAACGCCTGAATTTCGACGAACTCTACAGCGGGGGCGGGGCGCTCGGCCTGCGCTTTTCCGACAAGGTGCTTTCCTTTGAAGGCAGCCGCGTCACCATACGCGGCTTCATGGCTCCGCCTCTGAAGGCGGATGCGGATTTCTTCGTGCTCACCCGCGAACCCGTGGCTCTCTGCCCGTTCTGCTCCTCCGATTCGGACTGGCCGGACAATATTCTGGTGGTCTACCTCTCCGAAAAGCAGCGTTTTGTGCAGAACAACGCCGTCATCGAGGTGGAAGGCGAGCTGGAAGTCGGTTCCTGGACGGATGAACATACCGGCTTCGTGAGCCAGATGCGCCTGAGAAACGCCACCTTCCATACGTTGTGAGGAAGTTATGGACAACGCCCTTTACCTCAAGAACATCCGCTACAGCGTGCAGGACGGCGCGGGTATGCGCCGCGTGCTGGACATACCGGAGCTTTCCCTTCCCGGCGGCACGCTGGCGGGCATTTACGGCGACTCCGGTTCGGGCAAGACCTCGCTGCTCAACATTCTCTGCGGTCTCATCCTGCCCGACGAGTGCACGGGCAGGGAAATCCGCTGGGGAAAGGATGAGCTCTGCGCCATGCCCGAGGGCGCGCGCGATGCCTGGCGCGGGCGGCACGTAGGCATGATTTTTCAGGACTTTCAGCTTTTTCCCCAGCTCTCCGCCATGGAAAACGTGCTTCTGCCCGCCACGTTCCGCCGTTTTTCTCTTTCCGATGAGCTGCGCGGGCGGGCGCGGGACCTGCTCCGTCGGCTCGGCATACGCAATCTCGATGCGGAAGCGGGCGTTTTTTCCCGGGGGGAACAGCAGCGTGTGGCCATGGCGCGCGCCGTGCTGTTTCGTCCCTCGGTGCTTCTTGCGGACGAACCTACGGCCAGCCTGGACCGCAGCAACGCGCAGCTCGTCACCGACGAACTGGTGGATCTGGCCCGTTCGGAAGGCTGCACCCTCCTTGTGGTCACCCACGAGCAGATTCTGCACGGCAGAATGGACGTGCGTTTCCGCCTGGAACGGGGGCGTCTTCTCTCCGGGCTGGATGACGATCTGAAGGTAAAATAGTTCTGTCGGAGTGTGGTCGGAGCAAGACCTGCATCCGGCCGTCGGCCGGGGCAGCCTCGCCGGAGAATGCGTTTTCCGTCATCGTTTCAGGAGTTTTCATGAATCCTTTTCTTTTCCTGCGCGGCGAGTTCCGCCGTTCCTGGGGCGGCGCGCTGGCGCTTGCCCTGGTGCTGGCCTTTGCCGGAAGTCTCAGCCCCGCCGTTTCCATGATGGAGCGGGCCATACGCTCCGGCATGGCCGAATCCGCCGATGCCTTCGATCTGCTGGTGGGGGCCAAAGGCAGCGCCGTGGATCTGGTGCTCGGCGCGGTGTACCTCAGGCCGGAAGCGCTTTCCCTTCTGCCGGAAGGCACGCTGGAGGAGGTAAAGGCCCGCGGCGGCGTGCGCTGGGCCGCGCCGCTTGCCTTCGGGGACCGCTGGCGCGACTGCCCCATTGCGGGAACCTCTTCCGAGCTGGTCAATCTGGGCGGCAAACGGCCCCTTGCCTCCGGCCGCATGTTTCTTACCCCCGAAGAGGCCGTGGTGGGGGCGGGCGTTCCCCTGAAGGAAGGCGACACCTTCGCTCCGAGTCACGGCAGCGTGGCCGAAGCCGCGCTGGACGGGGAGGGGGCATCCTCCCATGCCCACGACCATCTGTTCCGTGTGGTGGGCAGAATGCCCGCCACCGGCACCCCGTGGGACAGGGCCATCGTCGTTCCCATAGAGGCGCTCTGGAACATGCACGGCGCAGGAGCGGGCCGCTCTTCCGTGGTGGTGGTCAAGCCCGTCACCGTGGCGGATGCCTACCGTCTGCGCGCCTCCCTGAACGGGCGCGACACGCAGGCCGTGTTTTCCGGCGAGGTGCTCACCCGGCTTTTCAGCACGCTGGAAGACATGCACAACGTCATGCTCATGCTCACCTTTGCCGCGCAGGCCGCCGCCCTTGCCGCGGCGCTGGTCTCGGGCTTCTTTGCCGTGGCCATGCGCGTGAAGTCTCTGGCGCTTCTGCGCGCGCTGGGGGCCTCCCACGCGTTTCTCGCCCTGAGCGTGTGGCTCATGGTGGCCGGTATTCTGTTTGCGGGCTGCCTGCTCGGTCTCGGTCTCGGCTGCGCCATGGCTTCCGCCGCCGCCATGTGGATACAGGCGGAAACCGGGGTGGCGCTTACCGTGGCGCTTTCCGCAAAGGAATGCCTTGCCGCGCTTGCGGCCTTCGGCTGCGGCTGCGTGGCCGCAGCGCTTCCCGCATATTTCGCCTGCCGCCGTACCGCCGGCGAACTGCTGCGTTCGGCGTAAAGGGGAAAAGGGGCGCGCCGTGCCGCCGTCCTGCGAAGGCACGGTAAAAGAAAAGGGGGCGCGGGCCCCCTTTTCCGTTGCAGGATGACGGCGTTTTTTGCCTAATAGAGTTCTATTTCCTCAAGGTCGTCCGGCACGTAGATGCCGCCGCGGAACACGGAGGCGGCCTCCTCGGTGTAGCGTTCCCTGCGCGTGCCGAGGGTGGCGCTGTCTTCCGTATGCCAGAGCACGAGGTTCTTCACCCTCTGTCTGCGGGCCAGGAGCGCGGCCTCGCGCACGGTGCCGTGCCCTATGGCGTGGGGGCGGAATCGCTTTGCATCGCTCTCAAGGCAGAAGGCTTCGTGGAAAAGCCAGTCCGCGCCTTCCAGATAGTGGGCGCAGGCCATGCTGCAGGGTTCGTCGCCGGTGCAGACGATGCGCTGGCCGTCCGGGTTCTGCATGTGGAAGCCGTACTGTTCCGCCTTGCGGGAATGGGTGTTGAAAAAGGTCACCGTATGTCCGGCAATGGTGCGCTGTTCCCCGTCCTTCACGGGCATGAAGCGTATGCTGGTGCCCACGGGGGAGAACTGCTTTTCGCTCAGGGTGAACTGGCAGATGGAACGCAGCTTCTCCGCAAGGCGCGCATGGCAGTGTATGCGGAAGATGTCGTTTCGTTTTTCCCGGAGAAAAAGGGAGGAGACCATACGAACGAGCCAGATGACGCCGAGAGAATGGTCGATGTGCTCGTGGGTGACGAAAACGTCGGTCAGTTCCGTGAGGGGAATGCCCGCCCTGTCGAGCTGGACGAGAATGCCGTTGCCGCCCCCGCCGTCCACCAGAAGGCCGCCCTGCGGCCCCTGAAGCAGAAAACAGGTATTGTAGTAATGCAGGGTGTTGGCCGCGCCCGTACCAAGAACGATGAGCTTTTTCATGTTCTCCTCCTCGTCTTGCCTGTATCACACCATACGGAGCGGGGGCTTCTGCGTCAAGCGGAGGCAAAAGGGCTTTTTTCGTCTTTTCCGTACGTTGCGCGCCGCGGACGGAATATCTCCGTTCCCTTCCGGCCGCAGAGGGAAGCGCGGGGAAATTGGGCTTGACATTTACGCCCGACGCGGGAAAACATACCATTTTCTGTCTGCTTTCGGCGGGAGGCGTGCGGCCTGCCGCCCTGCAAGAATATCATGGCGCATCGTCGCGCCCGGAGGAAGCCTCATGGCTGAATATAAGAAAACGCTGAATCTGCCCGTCACCGGGTTCCCCATGAAGGCGAATCTGGTCCAGAAGGAACCGGAAACGCTGAAGTTCTGGGAAGAAAACCATGTGTTCCAGCTCATGCAGGACGCTTCCGGCTCGCGCGGCGAGTTCGTGCTGCACGACGGCCCGCCCTATGCCAACGGCCACATCCATCTGGGCACGGCCCTGAACAAGATCCTCAAGGACATGATCATCAAGTCCCGCAACCTCATGGGCTGGAAGACCGGCTACATCCCCGGCTGGGACTGCCACGGTCTGCCCATCGAGCACAACGTGGAGCTTGAGCTCGGCGAGAAGAAGAAGGATCTGCCTCCGCACGTCATCCGCAAGCGCTGCCGCCAGTACGCGCAGAAGTTCCTCGACATTCAGCGCAAGGAATTCAAGCGCCTCGGCGTGCTGGGCGACTGGGAACATCCCTACATGTCCATGGACCCGGCCTATGAAGCCGTGACCGCCGCCGAACTTGCCACCTTCGTGGAACGCGGGGGCGTGGTGCGCAGCAAGAAGCCCATCTACTGGTGCTGCCACTGCAAGACGGCCCTTGCCGAAGCGGAAGTGGAATACCGCGATCTTTCCTCGCCTTCCATCTATGTGCGCTTCCCCCTGCCGGACCCGAAGCTTGCGGAAGTCATCCCCGGGGCCGACGTTTCCCGCGCCTACATCGTCATCTGGACGACCACGCCCTGGACGCTGCCGAGCAACCTCGCCGTGTGCGTGCACCCCGAGCTGCGCTACGCCCTCGTGGAAGTGGAAGGCAGCCAGTACATTCTGGCTTCCGAACTGGTGGAAAGCTGCGCCAAAACCTTCGGCTGGAGCGATTACCGCCTTGTAGGCGAAACCACGGGCGACAGGCTGGAGAAGCTTGAGGCCCGTCATCCCTTCCTCGACCGTCCTTCTCTCGTCATCAACGGCACCCACGTCACGCTGGACGCGGGCACGGGCTGCGTGCACACCGCTCCCGGCCACGGCCGCGAGGACTACGAAGTGGGCATGAAGTACGGGCTCGACGTGTATTCCCCGCTGGACGACGAAGGGCGCTTCCTGCCCACCGTGGAATTCTTCGCGGGGATGCAGGTGTTCGAAGCCAACCCCGCCGTCATCGCCAAGGTGGAGGAACTCGGTCATCTGCTGGCCAGAAAGGATATTTCCCACTCCTATCCCTGCTGCTGGCGCTGCAAGGAACCCGTCATTTTCCGTGCCACCACCCAGTGGTTCATCGGCATGGAACCCAACAACCTGCGCGGCAAGGCGCTGGACGCCATTCAGAACAAGGTGCGCTGGATTCCTTCCTGGGGTCAGGGCCGCATCTACAACATGGTGGAATCGCGTCCCGACTGGTGCATTTCCCGTCAGCGCATGTGGGGCGTGCCCATTCTCGCCCTCATCTGCAAGGACTGCGGCGAAGTGTGGAACGACCCGGCCTGGATGCGTGAGATAGCCTCCCGCTTCGCCTCCCATCCCACCGGCTGCGACTACTGGTACGAACACGGCGTGGAAGACATCGTTCCCGAAGGTCTGGTCTGCCCCCATTGCGGCGGAAAGCACTGGGAGAAGGAAGACGACATCCTCGACGTGTGGTTCGACTCCGGCACCAGCTTTGCCGCCGTCATGGAACAGCGCCCCGAAGGCAAAGTTCCCGCCGATCTGTACCTTGAAGGTTCGGATCAGCACCGCGGCTGGTTCCACAGCTCCCTGCTCGTTTCCGTGGGCACGCGCGACATCGCTCCCTACAAGGCCGTGCTCACCCACGGTTATGTGGTGGACGGTACGGGCCGCAAGATGTCCAAGTCCATCGGCAACGTGGTGGCCCCGCAGGAAGTCATCGACAAGTACGGTGCGGAACTTCTGCGTCTGTGGGTGGCTTCCGTGGATTACCGCGAGGATATCCGCTATTCCGAAGAAATCATGAAGCGCCTTGTGGATGCCTACCGCCGCATCCGCAACACCTGCCGCTACCTGCTGGGCAGCATTCACGATCTCACCCCCGCCGACCTCGTGCCCTTCGCGAGCATGAAGCCGCTGGACCGCTATGCCCTGAGCCTGGTGGCCGCCTTCCACGAAAGCGCGGAAACCGCCTATCAGGAATACGAATTCCACAAGGTGTTCCAGGGCCTGCACGGCCTTTGCGCCACCGACCTTTCGGCCTTCTATCTCGACGTGCTGAAGGATCGCCTCTATTCCTCTCTGCCGGACAGCGCGGAGCGCCGTTCCGCCCAGAGCGCGCTGTATCAGATGCTGCTCATCATGCTGCGCGACATGGCTCCCATCATGAGCTTCACCGCGGAAGAGGTGTTCCGTCACATTCCCGAGGCGCTGAAGCCCGTGGACGGCGAAGGCCAGCCCGTGATCTCGGTGTTCGCTCTGCCGCAGAAGGACGTTTCCATGTACCGCCTCTCCGACGACGAGCGCGGCGCGTGGGAAATGGTCATGGACATCCGTGCGGGCGTCACCCGCGCCATCGAGCCTCTGCGCAAGGACGGCGTCATCGGTCATGCGCTGGATACCCATGTGACGCTGTATGTGGACGACAAGCTCCGTTCCGCCATTGCCGACAGCGGCGCCGACATGCGTTCCGTGTGCATCGTCTCCCAGCTCGACATCGCATCCTTCAAGGATGCCCCCGTGGACGCGCTTTCCACCGCTCAGCTCGACGAATGCCCCGGCCTTGCCGTGCGCGTGAAGAAGGCGGGCGGAGAAAAGTGCGAACGCTGCTGGATGTACTCCGAGGAACTGGGTACCGATCCTGCCCATCCCACCCTGTGCCCCCGCTGCGCTGCCGTGATGCGGGAGCTTGAAGCGAAGCAGGGCGGGGAAGCGTAGTGAAGGCAGCGAAGCGTTACGGCCTAGTCGCCCTGGTGGCGCTCATCTGGCTTGTGCTGGATCAGCTCGCCAAGGCGGCCGTCACGGCCGGCATACCGCCGGGCCGGGGCTTTCCCGTCATCGACGGGTGCTTCAACATCGTGCATGTGCTGAACCGGGGCGCGGCCTTCGGCTTTCTGAACAATGAGGATACGAGCTGGCAGTTCTGGCTCTTCCTCGGGGCCGCCGTCGTGGTGGGGGGCGTCATCGTCCATATCGTGCGTACCACGCCCCCCAGCCGAATGCTTTTCTTCGGCCTGGGCAGCATACTCGGCGGCGCGGCGGGCAACCTGGTGGACAGGGTGCGCTTCCGCGCGGTGACGGACTTTCTGGACGTGTACTGGGGCGCATGGCACTGGCCGGCCTTCAACGTGGCCGACATCGCCATCTGCCTCGGGGTGGTTGCCGCAGGCTTCGTGCTTCTGCGGCAGAGCCCTGAAGAGGGGAAACACTAGCCATGCTCATTACCGACCTCAGCAGCGAACAGCTTCTCATGCTCATCGTGCCCGCCCTGCCGAACATGTGGGCGCTGAAGCACGCCATGTATCACGATTTTCCCACGCCTCAGGAAAAGTACCGCTGGATGATGGCCTGCGTGTTCATTCCCTGCCTCGGCGGCATTGCCTACTATTTCGTGGGCAGAAAGCACGCCAGCAGGGAAAAGGTGGACATACGCGCCAGAATCGAGGCGGAGCGCGCCCGCGCGGCGGAGGAAAAGGCAAAGGCCGAGGAAGCGCCTTCCGCGCCGTCTGCATCCTCCCCCGTGGAGAAAGCGCCCGAGGCGGCCGAAAGCGCTCCCGTGAGGGAGGCTCCCCGTCCTTCCGGCGGAGACTGGTCGTTCGGCTGTCCCGACGAGGAAAAAAAGCCGCAGGCGTGAAAAATTCCCGCTTCCGGGCCGTTTTTTCGGGAGAAGTTCTTCCCCCGGCGGCACGGAGCGTTCGTGCAACGGGATCGGGCACGGCCCGCATCCTCACCATTCAGGAGAAAAGGTTATGGATCTTATGAAATGGGGCCGCAACCTTGCCCTATTGTCCCTGCCTCTCATGCTTACGGCCTGCGTCACCAGCAGCGAACACAACGCGCTTCAGGCTCAGGTCAACCAGATGAACCGTCAGATGAGCAGCAGCCAGACCAATCAGGCCGACAGCTGGTCCCAGCTCATGGAACTGCGCCAGGAAGTGGCGGAACTGCGCGGTCAGCTCGATACCATCAATTACGCTCTGCAGAGAGCGGGCGGCGCGCAGAAGCTGGCCGATACCGTGGCCCTGCACGACCGCGCCCTGCGCCTTGCGGAAAGCCAGATGGCCCTCGACCTTCAGCTTACCCCCGATCCTTCCGCTCAGGGTATGCCCGGAGTCGCTGCCGGCATGATGCCCGGGGTCGCTGCCGGCGTCGGCATGGGCGATGCCTCCGCGCAGAACGCCATGCAGCCTGCTCCTGCGGCTCCCGTCGCCCCCGCCGCGCAGCCTCAGAACAACGTGGATATGGCGCAGGCTCTGTACGACAACGGTATGCAGGCCTTCAACAACCGCCAGTACGAGGCCGCTCTGCGCTCCTTCAGCGATTTCACCAAAACCTATTCCAAGAACAAGCTGGTTTCCAACGCCTGGTTCTGGCAGGGGGAATGCCAGTATCAGATGAAGAACTACGCCGAAGCCGCGCTGGCCTACGAAAACGTGATTTCCGGCTACCCCAACAGCGTCAAGGCTCCCGCTTCCTACCTGAAGCAGGGCATGTCCTTCCTCCAGCTCAATAAGAAGTCCGCCGCCAAGCAGCGCCTTACCGAACTGACGCGCAAATACCCCAAGGCCCCCGAAACCGCGCGCGCCAAGCAGGTCATCAAGCAGAACAAGCTGTAAGATTCCGGCTCGGCCTTTGTCCGGCCCGCCCGCCGTTCCCCGGCAGGCGGGCTTTTCGTATCCTGCGGCAGGAAAGGCAGGCGCCGCCCCGTACCCCGCCGGGGGGGATCATCTCCCTCCCCATGACCGGCAGGGCGCAAGGCAAAGGTTCTCCTCCGGCTTGCGGTTGTTCCGCGGCGCTTTGGAGGGGATTGCGCAGATGTTTTGCAGGCCTTCCGCCGCTTCTGCGGCATGGCCGTGGAGCGGAAGGCCTGCCCCCTCCGCCGTCTGCCGGCCGGGAAGGACAGGGCGCGCAAAGGCCTGCCTGGCCCCGTTCCGGCTGCCATTCCGGCGTGAGCGTGTCCTGCCGGACCCGCCGACGCTGGCCGACCGTTTCCCGGCACGGCCGGGAAACGGTCGGCCAGAGGAAGAGATTTCAAGAGGGAAGGGGGATGCGCTATGCCATTGCCTTATCCTGCCCCGCCTGTGCATGACTTTTTTCAACGCGTGCCCATCGTTCGATGGTGAAGGCACAGAACACCGGCAACGCCTCATGCCGCTTTCGCCTGCGAAGGTCAGACCTTCCTCCACGCAATGCTCGTTTCTTGGTGGCGAAGGAGAGCGTGTTTTCCGCGCAGGATGCGGCCCTTCCTTGCGCAGGGCGCACCTTTTCTCAATGCGTTTTGCCCCCGCCCGCTGAGGGCGGCCCTGTTTCACGCGAGATCTTCCGGTGTGAGGAGGAACGCTTTGTTGCAACGCTCCGGGCGGGCCGCAAGGGCCGCGCAGGCGGAATGCACTTCCGCCGTAAGAGTGACCGAAGCGTACATGTCCCGCCCTCTGTACAGCGTGTCCCGGGAGACGCACCTTTGCGCCGCACGGCGCTGGCATGGCTATGTCTTTGCGTTGCACAGGTTCCAGAACGGTCGTGCCTTCGCGCCGCACGGGCGAAGGCGGCGGCGCTTGGCAAGCGTGAAAGAATCAGCTATGATATCCTGTTTTTCAAGGTATGTCATTTTTTTCTTCATTACTATCAGGATTCGATATGCCGGATACCATAAAAAACGAAGAGGAGCTGCACGTCACGGCTCCTGAAGATTCCCTTCCTCCCTGCTCGCTGGAAGAACTTCCCGACATCATGCGCGAGGCCTGCGCCCGCGCAGGCTGGACGCGCCTCATGCCCGTGCAGGCGCATACGCTTCCCTATCTCATGGCCGGGCGCGACATCATGGTGCAGTCGCGCACGGGCAGCGGCAAGACCGGCGCGTACCTTCTGCCGCTTCTTTCCCTGCTGAACCCGGAGGAAAAAAAGCCCCAGGCGCTCATCCTTGCCCCCACGCGCGAGCTGGCGAGTCAGGTGGAACATGAGGCCGCCGTGCTTCTGGAAGGCACGGGGCTTTCCGCAGCCGCCCTTTACGGCGGCGTGGGGTACGGCCGTCAGCTTGAGGCGCTCCGTTCCGGCGTGCAGCTCATTGTGGGTACTCCCGGTCGCGTGCTCGACCATCTTCTGCGCCGCACCCTGTCGCTGGATGCTTTGCGCGCCCTTGTTTTCGACGAGGCCGACCGGATGCTCTCCATCGGCTTCTACCCCGACATGAAGGAAATCCAGCGCTATCTGCCGAAAAGGCCGCTGCTTTCCACGCTCTTTTCCGCCACCTATCCCCAGCACGTTCTGAATCTCGCCGGGGAATTTCTGCGCGATCCGCAGATGCTCAGCCTCTCCCAGGGGCAGGTGCATGTGGCCACCATTCAGCACCTGTATGTGGAATGCGGCCGCATGGACAAGGACCGCACCCTGGTGCGCCTCATGGAAACGGAAAACCCCACCTCGGCCATCATTTTCTGCAACACCAAGTCCAACGTGCATTACGTCACCGCCGTGCTCAAGGGCTTCGGCTACAATGCCGACGAGCTTTCAGCCGACCTTTCGCAGAACAGGCGCGAGGAAGTGCTTTCCCGCCTGCGCGAGGGCAGGGTGCGCCTTCTCGTGGCTACGGACGTGGCGGCCCGGGGCATAGACATTCCGGCGCTTTCCCATGTGTTTCTCTATGAACCGCCGGAAGACAGGGAATCCTACATCCACCGTGCGGGCCGTACCGGCCGCGCGGGGGCTGCGGGTACGGTGATTTCCCTGGTGGACATCATGGAGAAGATGGAGCTTCAGCGCATCGCCTCCTTCTACCGCATCGACATCACGCCCCTGCCCAATCCCACCGATGAGGATGTGGCCCTTGCCGCCGGACGCAGGGAAACCGCGCTTCTGGATGCGCGCCGCCGCGCCTGCACCGGCCTTCAGCTGGAAAGGGCGCGCCGCTACCTCCCTCTGGTGAAGGAAATGGCCCGCGGCGAGGATGAGGATCAGCTTCTTCTGCTGGCGCTTTTGCTCGATGCGGACTATCAGCGCAGCCTCGGCATGGAACAGTCTCTGCCGAAGGCCCGTGCGGAAAAGGATGCCGAGTCTCCCCGCCGCAGACGCAGGGAAAAGAGCGAAGCTTCCTCCGGGGAAGAGGGCGGAGAGAAGTCCCGTTCCTCCCGCCGCCGTTCCCGCCGCAGGGACAAGGCGGAAGAGGGCGCTCCCGCTCAGGAGCAGATGCCGGAAGAATCCGTGAACGAAGCCACCCCCGAGGCGCAGCCTGCGCCGGAAGGCGAGGGCCGTCGCCGCAGACCGCGCCGTCGTTCCCGCCGCCGTTCTTCTCAGGAAGGGGAGAGCGCCGCAGGCGAAGCCCCCGCGCAGGCGGAAGCCGAGTAGCGTCGTGCGTGTTCCCGGCATGGTGGTGGACCCGCAGGCCGGCAATGCCGACCCGCAGGCTCTGGCGGCTACCTTTGAGGCGCTGCTTGCGGATGCGGACTTTTCCACCTTTCTCAAACTTCTCGGCACAGGGCGTCTGGCCTTTTCCGCCAGGCGCGCTCTGCGCCCCGTGTTTTCGGCGCTCTGCGTCGGCCTGTGGCGGCTGGCTCTGAAAAGGGCCGTGCCGGACAATGAGGAGGCGGCCTACACGCTCTACCTCGATTCGCTCTGGCCCAGGCTGAAGGACGCCGACGCCTACATGGTTCTGGTGCGCGACATCGCCCGCTTCCTGCCCGAAAGCGGGGCGGACGATTTCACTCCCACGGCGCGCGAGATGTTTTCCCGCGCCGGGCGCGAACCGGATCAGGCGAAGCTGGTGGGCATGGCGCTCTTTTTGCGCCGCCTGTACGATTATTTCTTCAACCACATCATATAATTCAGGAATCACTATGCCTCAGTACGGCGACCTTGTCATTCTGGCCTCTCCCCGCGGAAAGCGGCACATCTACCGCATCGAACAGGGGCAGGATCTGCACACGCAGGACGGCGTCATGCGCGCCTGCGACGTGGTGGAGGCCGAATTCGGCACGGAAGTACGCACGGCCAAGGGCGTGCCCTTCCGCCTTCAGAAGCCGCAGCTTCACGATCTCGTCATGGGCATCAAGCGTCAGACGCAGATCATGTATCCCAAGGATATGGGACTCATCTGCTTCAAGCTCGGGGTGGGCAACGGCCGCACCATTCTTGAGGCGGGTTCCGGTTCCGGCGGTTTCACGCTGGCGCTTTCGTGGTTTTCCGGGCCGGAAGGCCATGTGCACAGCTTCGAGGCGCGCGAGGAGTTCCACAAGCTGGCCAAGCGCAACCTGGAATGGGCGGGCGTGGGCAAAAACGTCACGCTGCACCTGCGCGATATTGCGAACGGCTTCGGCGTGGACGACCCGGACTGCCTGAACGGCAAAAAGGGCGACGCGCTCTTTCTCGACGTGCGCACCCCCTGGGAGTACCTCGACGCCGCGCGCGAGGCCCTTGTGCCCGGCGCTCCCATCGCCTTCCTTCTGCCCACGGTGGAGCAGGTTTCCCAGCTCATCACGGCGCTGGAAATCGGCCCCTTTGAGGAAACGGAAGTGTGCGAGGTGCTGGTGCGTCCCTGGAAGGTCGTCCCCGGCCGTCTGCGTCCTGCGGACCGCATGAGCGCGCATACCGCCTTTCTGGTGTTTACGCGCATTCAGGAAAGAAGCGCCGACTGGGATGCCCTCATCCCTCTGGGCACGCGCGAACGCAAGCAGGAGGCGGCCCGTCAGGCCCGCCTTGCCGCCGCGCGCGGAGAAGACCCGGAAAGCGTGGAATACGACGTTTAGCCCCTTCCGCCGGGAGGGGCCAAAGGCCCGGGGCGCGCGTTCCGAGGGAGTTTTCTCCGAAGCGTCGCCCCGGCTTTTGTCCTGTGTCTTCCGGCCCCGCCTGCCGCGTTTTTCGGGAAAACGGGCCGGGCGCCGGCCCGTTCAGGGGCTTTTCGGAAGAAAGAGAAATTTCAAGCCAACCGTTCCCGGGGCCGTGCGCCCACCATCATGCCATGAACATCACCATTCAGAATCTTTCCAAGTCTTACGGCGGCCGCGACATTTTCAACGATTTCTCGCTGGACATCGTGGACGGCATGCGCCTTTGCGTATGCGGCCCCAACGGCACGGGCAAATCCACGCTTCTGCGTATGCTGGCGGGCGTGACCGCGCCCGACGGCGGGCGCGTCATCATTCCGCGCGAGTGCCGCGTGGGCTATGTGGAACAGATGCTGGACGAGAACACGCTGGATGTGCCGCTTCTGGAATGGGTGCAGGCTGCTCTGCCCGACTGGGGCGATTTCTGGCAGGAATGGGAAAAGGCGCAGCAGAGCGGGGACGCGGCGGCCATGAACCGCCTCATGGCGCGGCAGCACGATCTGGAAACGCGCTACGGCTACAATCCCGAGCAGCGCGCCCAGACGGTGCTTTCCGGCCTCGGTTTCGTGAAGGACAAGTGGAAGCTCCCCATAAGGCAGCTTTCCGGCGGCTGGCGCGAAAGGGCGAAGCTTGCGCGCGTGCTCACCGCCGGGGCGGACGTGCTCTTTCTCGACGAACCTACCAACCACCTCGACCTTGAGGCCGTGGAATGGCTGGAAGAATTTCTCATGGACTTCAAGGGCGTGCTGGTTTTCGTGGCCCACGACCGTGTGTTCATGGACCATGTGGGCACGCATGTGCTCTATCTCGGCGCGTCGAAGCCCATCTTCCGCAAGTGCAACTATTCCAAATTCCTGGAGCTTCAGGAGGAGATAGAGGAACAGCGCGAGCGCGAGGCGAAGCAGATAGCCGACGAAATCGCCCATAAGATGGATTTCGTGCGCCGCTTCAAGGCCAAGGCCACCAAGGCGCGGCAGGCGGGGTCCCGCCAGAAGCAGGCCAGGAAGCTGGAAAAGGAACTGGAGCAGTACAGGCCGGAACCGAAGAGAAAGGAGCTTTCCTTCAAGTGGCCCGAGGCCGCGCCTTCGGAAAAGGTGGTGCTCGCCGCCTCCGAGCTGGCCTTTCATTTTCCCGACGGCACCACGCTCTGGCCGCCGCTCACCTTCTCCCTGTTCCGGGGGCAGAGAATAGGCCTTGTGGGGCACAACGGCTGCGGCAAGTCCACGCTGCTCAAGATTCTGGCGGGCAGGCTCGCCCGCACGGGCGGCAGCTTCACCATGGGGTCTTCCACGCGCATGGGCTACTACAGCCAGCAGCAGGCCGAAACGCTGGATCTCGGCGGTACGGTGCTCGGGGAAATGCGCCGTCTTTCCGATCCGCACACCACGGAAGAGGAGCTCATGAGCGTGCTCGGCCTCTTCATGCTGGGGCAGGGCTATTTCGACAGGAACGTGGATTCGCTCTCCGGCGGTGAGAGAAGCCGCCTTGCGCTGGCGCTGCTGTTCCTTCGCCGCTGCAACTTTCTGGTGCTCGACGAACCGACCAACCACCTCGACCTGGAAAGCCGCGACGCGCTGGTGGAGGCTCTGGAAGCCTTCGACGGCACGCTTCTCGTTGTGGCCCACGACAGGCACCTGCTTACCGAGGCCGTGGATGAGATATGGGCCGTGGACGATACGGGCATCACGGTGTACAAGGAAGGCTTCGCCGAGTACGACGCGGCCCGCCGCGCCGCGCGCACGCAGGTGAAGCAGGCTGCGGAAGAGGCCCGCGCCGCAGCTCCGGGCAAGGCGGTTCCGGGGCTTTCCCGCGAGGACCTGAAGCGCATCAAGCGCGAACAGGCCGAGCAGAGAAACGCCCTGTACAAGAAGCTCAAGCCGCTTCAGGCAAAATATGCGGACAGGGAAAAGGCGCTGGAAGAGGTGCTTGCCCGCCATGACGAGGTGGAAAAGCTCCTTGCCGATCCTTCCGTGTACGCCGACGGGGCGAAGGCCACGAGCCTGCTCAAGGAATTCCACGATCTGGAGGAACGCTCCGAAAAGGGCCTTGAGGAACTCGGCGTGCTGGAAGCCGAGATAGCGGAACTCGAGGCGCAGCGCGCCGCCCTTTCGCTGGACGGCGGCGAGTAGGTTTTCCGGCGGAAAAGAAAGCGGCGCATTGTCATCATTCTGCCCCAGTTCTGTGTCATGCTGGGACGGTTCGTGAGAATGGCGCCGCTTCACTGATTTTTTTCTGGAAATTTTTTCAGGAAAGGTAGACTATCGTGCTGGACGCAGATGTCGGTCCGCAAGCCGTTTCTCTTTTTTTTGTGGAGCAGCCGTGATCGATCGGAAGTATTTGCAGTGCCATTTTTTCAGATCGCAGACCGAGGAAAGGGACATGCACAGGAAAAAGCCGCAGGGGGGGAGGTTGTACCGCATCGGGGAAGCAGCCCGGGCGCTGAACCTTCAGACCAGCGTGCTTCGTTTCTGGGAAGGCGAGTTCCCCGCACTCCGGCCCGTGCGTACGCCCAAAGGGCAGCGCCTGTACACGGAAAGCGACATGGAACTTCTGCGTAAGATCCGTTCCCTGCTTCACGAACAGGGCATGACCATCGAAGGCGCGCGCCGTGTGCTTTCCGGGCAGGCCATGCCCGCCCTTGCCGAGGCTCTTTCCTCCGGTCCCTCCTCGCTCGCCGGGGCCGACGAGGCCCTTTTGCGGGACATCGTGCGTTCTCTTACGGACATACGCGCCCTGCTCACCTCCAACCCGTCCAAGGAGAATCGCTCATGATACTTTCGCCCTCGCTTCTCTCCGCCGACTGCGGAAACCTGGCACAAACTCTGCGGGAACTGGAACAGGCCGGAGTGAAGTGGGTCCACTGGGACGTGATGGACGGGCACTTCGTGCCCAACATGACGTTCGGTCAACATGTCATCAAAGGCCTGCGCCCGGCGTCGGGTCTTTTTTTTGACGTGCACCTCATGATAGAGCAGCCCGAACGCTACCTTGCCGACTTCAAGGCGGCGGGCGCGGACATGCTCGTGGTTCATGCCGAATCCACCGGGCATCTTCAGCGCACTCTTGCGGAAATACGCCGCCTGGGGATGAAGGCGGGCGTGGCCCTCAATCCCGCCACGCCGCTCTGCGTGCTGGACTATGTTCTGGACGATGTGGACATGGTTCTTGTCATGAGCGTGAACCCCGGTTTCGGGGGTCAGAAATTTCTGCCCGCCACGTTCCGCAAGGTGGCGGAACTGCGGGCGAAACTCAACGCGGCCGGCCGGAGCGACTGCCTTGTGCAGGTCGACGGCGGCGTGAATCTGGAAAACACGAAAGCCCTGACCGAAGCCGGGGCGGACGTGCTTGTTTCCGGTTCCGCCTTTTTCGGCCATCCTCCCTTCAGCGAACGCTATGCCGCGTTCATGGCCGCCGCCGGCTGCTGAAAATTTTTCCGTACTATCCCTAAGGAGACAGCTTTTATGCCTACTCGCGCAGAACTTGCCAATGCCATCCGCGCCCTTTCCATCGACGCCATTGAAAAAGCCAGGTCCGGCCACCCGGGTGCCCCCATGGGTATGGCCGACATGGCGGAATCTCTGTGGCGCGGCTTTCTGAAGCATAATCCTGCCGACCCCGCGTGGCCCAACCGCGACCGTTTCGTGCTTTCCAACGGCCACGCCTCCATGCTGCTTTATTCCCTGCTGCACCTCACCGGTTACGACCTTTCCATGGACGATATCCGCGCTTTCCGTCAGCTCGGCGCGAAAACCCCGGGCCACCCGGAAAAGGGCGTCACTCCCGGCGTGGAAGTCACCACCGGACCTCTCGGTCAGGGCATCGCCACGGCGGTGGGCATGGCCCTTGCCGAACGCATGATGGCCCGTGAATTCAACCGCGAAGGCTTCCCCGTCATGGATCACTACACTTGGGTGTTCCTCGGCGACGGCTGCCTCATGGAAGGCCTTTCTCAGGAAGCCTGTTCCCTGGCGGGCACCTGGAAGCTCGGCCGCCTCATCGCGCTTTACGACGACAACGACATTTCCATCGACGGCGAGGTGAAGGGCTGGTTCACCGACGATACGCCCGCCCGTTTCGAAGCTCTGGGCTGGCATGTGGTGCGCGGCGTGGACGGCCATGACGGCGAAGCTCTGGACATGGCCATCCGCGAAGCCATGGCCGTTACGGACAGGCCCTCCCTCATCTGCTGCAAGACGGTCATCGGACGTTTCGCACCCACCAAGGCGGGCACCGCCTCCTGCCACGGCGCGCCCCTCGGCCCCGAAGAAGCCGCCGCTGCCCGCGCCGCCATGGGCTGGAGCGCGGAACCCTTCACCGTGCCGGAAGACATCCGCGCCGCGTGGGATGCGCGTGAAAAGGGCGCGGCAGCCCAGAAGGCATGGGAAGACATGTTCGCCGCCTATGAAAAGGCCTATCCCGAACTCGCTTCCGAATTCCGCCGCCGCATGAAGGGCGAACTGCCCGCGGCCTGGCCCGCGCCCGTGCGGCCGTGGAAGCCGCCGCTGCCGAAGAAAAGGCCGTCGCCACCCGTGTGGCGGGCAAGAACGCGCTGAACATCATCGCTCCCGCGCTGCCGGAACTCGTGGGCGGCTCGGCCGACCTCAGCGGTTCCGTAGGCACGGAGTTCAAGGGCGCGAAGTCCCTTGACGTGTGCGACTACTCGGGCAACTACATTCATTACGGCGTGCGCGAGTTCGGCATGGGCGCGGTGATGAACGGCATGGAGCTGCACGGCGGCTTCATTCCCTATGCGGGAACCTTCTTCGTGTTCTCCGATTACGCCAAGAGCGTCATCCGTTCCGCCGCCATCATGAAGCGCCGCGTCATCTGGGTGCTCACCCACGATTCCATCGGTGTGGGCGAAGACGGCCCCACCCATCAGCCCGTGGAGCAGATCGCCGCGCTGCGCATGACTCCCGGGATGCAGGTGTGGCGTCCGTGCGACAGTCTGGAAGCCGCCGTTGCCTGGACGGCGGCCGTGGAATACAAGAACGGCCCCGTGTGCCTCATCATGAGCCGCCAGGGCCTGCCGCAGCAGAAGGGCGCCGCCTCCCGCGAGGAAGGCATCCGTCGCGGCGGTTATGTTTTGAAGGACTGCGAGGGGCAGCCGGAACTTATCTACATTGCCACGGGTTCCGAAGTGCAGCTCGCCGTTCAGGCTGCGGAGGCTCTTGAGGCTCAGGGCCGCCGCGTGCGCGTGGTGTCCATGCCCTGCTGCGAAGTGTTCGACAGGCAGGATGCCGCCTACCGTGAAGCCGTTCTTCCCTCCGCCGTCCGCGCCCGTGTGGCCGTGGAAGCTCAGAGCGCCGCATGGTGGTGGAAGTATGTGGGGCTTGACGGTCGTGTCGTTGGTATGGGAACATTTGGGGCTTCCGCTCCCGCGGGTAAACTGTTCCCCCATTTTGGCTTCACAGCGGAAAACATCGCGCAGCAGGGGCTCGACCTGCTGTAAGGAAAGGAGATCGCATTATGAAAGCACTGACCATGAATGATGTGGACATGAAGGGCAAGCGCGTCGTCATGCGCGTGGACGTGAATGTCCCCATCCACGACGGCGTCATCACCAGCGACAAGCGCATCCGCGCCGTGCTGCCCACCATCAGGAAGGCTCTTGACGCGGGCGCGGGCGTCATCCTGCTCGCCCATCTCGGCCGCCCCACCGAAGGCGTGTTTGAAGAGCAGTTCTCTCTGCGCCCCGTGGCCGCCCACATGGGCAAGCTCCTCGGCATGGAAGTGGGCTTCTGCGCCGATCCGCTGAACGGCGTGGAATGCAGGCCCGGCGAAGTGGTGCTGTGCGAAAACGTGCGCTTCTTCAAGGGCGAGAAGAAGAACAATGAAGAACTGGCCGCCAAGTACGCCGCCATGGGCGACATCTACGTCATGGACGCCTTCGGCGCCGCCCATCGCGCCCAGGCCTCCACGGAAGGCGCGCTTCGCAAGGCCGCCGTGGCCGTGGCCGGTCCTCTGATGTTCGCGGAAATGGAAGCCGCCACCAAGCTGCTCGACAATCCCGAACGTCCTCTCTACGCCATCATCGGCGGTTCCAAGGTGTCCACCAAGCTCACCGTGCTGGAAAACCTGCTCAAGCATGTGGACGGCCTCATCGTGGGCGGCGGCATCGCCAACACCTTCCTGGAAGCCGCGGGCTGCAATATGGGTTCCTCCCTCGTGGAAAAGGACCTCATTCCCGAAGCCAAGCGCCTCATCGAAATGGCCAGGGAACGCAACGTCATTCTGCCCCTGCCCACCGATGTGGTGGTGGCTCCCAGCTTTGAACGCGCTTCCGAAGCCGTGACCAAGAAGGTGTCCGAACTCTCCGCCGAAGACTGCGCCTTCGACATCGGCGAAGAAACCGCCAGGGAATACGCCCGCCTTCTGGCCGACGCCCGCACCATCGTGTGGAACGGCCCCGTGGGCGCCTTTGAAACCGTGCCCTTCGACAAGGGCAGCCGTGCTCTGGCCGACATTCTGGCCGACTGCAACGCCTACACCCTGGTGTGCGGCGGCGATACCGTGGCTGCCGTGGAATCCTTCGGCGTTGCCTCCAAGATGGGCTACCTCTCCACCGGCGGCGGCGCGTTCCTGGAAGTGCTGGAAGGCAAGACCCTGCCCGCCGTGGCCGCCCTTGCCGACGCCGCTTCCAAGTAAGCGATTTTGCCTTATATGAAAAAAGCCGCCTTCGGGCGGCTTTTTTTGTGCCCGGGGCCGTATGTTCCGGGCAGAATTTTTTGTGCGGCAGGGGAAACGCATGCTTTTTCAGGCGCTTCGGGCAAATGTGCCTCCTCGGCCGGAAAGCGCCTTTTGCGGGCGGCATTGGGCCATTCTGCCGGTGTTTTCCTGCCTTCCGGCAGAGCCTTTTTTCTGGATGGAGAGCCCCGTTCACGGACGTTTGCGGGCATCCCGGGGCGGGGAATGCCGGAGTATCTTCCGGCACGGAACCGCAGGTTCCAGGCAGGCAGGAACCTGCGCCACAGAAAAGGAAAGCCCGCCTGAAGGGAAGGCTCCGGGCGGGCAGAAATGCCGGTGCGAAGCGCGGGGCTGCCGCAAAATTATGACGAAAATGTGAAGTTTTTTTATACTATTATCTTGCATTTTATAAAATAGTTAGCTAGATTTATTTAACTTTAAATTGCTATAACTTTAATAATATTTAAAAAAATAATCTAAAAGATGGGGGATTTTGATGAAAAGTATCAAGTTTTTTTTATTTTATGTGGGAATAGTATTTATTTTAAGTGGATGTGGAACATCAAATAAAACAACTATTTCAAGTTCTGCAGATTTAAAAGAATATAATTATGCAACATTAACTAATGTAATGATGTATAAAAGTTCGCCAGTTCTTATGGAACTTTCTGTGCGAATATATGATGCTTTGTCAGAAACTAGACTAAAAGTAATTGGAGATAAAGAAATAAGTGAACTATCTGAAAATGATAAAATGGAATTATTACTTGTTCAATATGCTGCACATCAAAATATAAATGAATCTGTTGTGAGTATTAATTTTGTTGAATATTTATCAGGAAAACCAGTAGCTTCTTTCAGAGGAGCTTTTGGTATGGGAATAACTTTGGAGCAAGATATGGATATTGCTATAAAAAATGCATTAAACCAAATGAAAGAATATTTTTAGAAGAGGGCAGTTTTACTAAGCGTAGTATAATATTTTAAAGAAAATGGAAAAGCAAAAAAGGAAGGGATCTCGCCCCTTCCTTTTTTACGGATTATTTCTTTTCCACAATGAACAGCGTGATGTAGTCGTTTCTGCTGGTCTGCACAAGGAAGCGTTCCACCACGCGCAGGGGAGAGGCTTCGCCCTCCAGCACGGCGGGCGGCGTGGTATCGGTATCAAGCAGAAGAAAGCGCGTTTCGGGCACGGCGTCGAGGCTGGTGATGAGCGTGGTATCCTTGCCGATTTCCCATTCTTCCGTAGGGCCGAAGCCGTCGAAGGAATAGCAGGGCAGCTCCTGCACGCGGGGCAGGCTGCGAAGCTCTTCCAGCGAACAGGTGGGCGGCGTTTTCTGCACCACCGGGCGGGCGGAACCCATGCGGAAGGCGCAGAGCACCACGCACAGCACGAGCATACAGGAAACGGGTACGAGGCGCGCGGGTCTTTTCAGACCGAAGAGCCCGATGGCGAGGCAGAGCAGGGCAAAGAGCAGCGCCCAGAGAAGATAGGCCCTGTGGTTCCATCCCACAAAGAGGCAAAGCCCCACGGCTGCCGCCGTACCGAGGCCGAGATGCACGGTGACGAGCCGTTTTTCCCACAGGCCGAGCGTGCCCTTTTTCAGCTCTTCCGCCCAGTGCCGCAGCATGGCGGCGCACAGCAGCGCCAGGGGCACCATGGCGGGCATGAGGTAGCGTTCCTTCTTTTCCGGCACGAGGGAAAGAAACAGCAGGGAGAAAAGGAACCAGAGAAGCAGGAATTTGTTTTTCTCCCAGTGTTCCCTGTCGAGGCGGCGGCAGGCAAGGGAGGCCACGGCGGGCAGCGCCCATGCTCCGGCAAAGGCGGGGAAGGAAAGGTAGAAGAAGAAGGAGGCCAGGTGCCGGGTGCTCCAGGCCGCCACTTCGCCTTTGGCCACTTCCGCAGCCACATGGGGCACGGCGAAGTACACATAGGCATACCAGAGCGAACCGAGCAGCGTGCCGCCGAAGAGAATGACGGCAAGGCGCTTCCACGGCACGGGCCTTCTGCAGAGAAGAAGCGCGGCAAGGAAGGGCAGCAGCATGGTGTAGAGCTGCACCGGGCCCTTGCTGAGGATGGAGGCCGCCATGAGAAGCACCCCGGCGACCAGCGAGGCTTTCCCCTGCCGCATGAGGCAGAGCAGCGCGCCCGCCATGAACACCACGGAATAGATGTCCCAGGAATTGGTGGTGCCGAGCTTCAGGGTGAGCAGCATGGAGGAGAGGGCAAGGCCTGCGTAGAGGGCTTCCTTTCTTTCTCCGAAAAGGGTTTTGTGCAGATCGAAGGCGAACACTCCGAGCAGCGCCGAAACAAGAATCACGGGCAGGTGCAGGGCCGTCATGGAAGGCGCGGGGTCAAGCAGAAATACGGGCGCCGTGAGCCATACGGGCAGGGGCGGCTTGTTCAGGCGTATCTCGGTGTAGAGGTGGGGGATGAGCCAGTCGCCGTCGAGCGCCATGGACTGGGCGGAAATGAGGTTGCGCGCCTCCATGATGCCCGTGCCGTACACATATACGAGGGGCAGCAGCACGGCGACTCCGAAAAGATAGAGGAATATGCGGATGGCCGCATCGGGAACGGGGAGGGAATCGTCTTTCGCTGGAACCCGGGCCGTTTTTTCCTCCGTGTGTTCCTCTCGTGCGGGGGCGTCGGCGCGAGCGTCGCGTATGCCTATCATGATGTTGCGCGCATAGGCGCAGAGCCCGAGGGCCTGGCCGAGAATGAGCACGATATCGAGCCGTATCAGACCGTAGAGGCAGATGAGCACGGAACCTGTCAGGCTGATGACCCAGAAGCCCATGGGCAGTACGGAAACGTGGCGGGAACGGCTGTACCACCACTGATACACGAAGCGCAGGGTGAAGAGCGCCTGCGCCGCGCAGCCGAAGAGAAGCAGCGGCAGGGGAATGTCGGGGTTGCCGAACAGCGTTTTCGCCATGTCCGCGCCCCCGGCCATGAGGCTCAATGCGGCCGCAGGCGGCATGAGCGCGACGATGCCGCGCAGCCACGGCGCGGTTTTCTGCCAGATGCCGTTGGCCTTGAGGTTCCAGATATAGATGTAATAGGAAAGAAACTGCCCGAGAATGATGGCGAAGTCTTCCCTCAGCCAGCCGTAGAGCATGAGCAGGCAGGAACCGCAGATGCTGAATACCCAGAACAGGGAAGGCGATATGATTTTTTTCGCCTTTTCGGTTTTTATCCACTGATGGAGCATACGCAGGGAAAAAAAGCCCTGAGCGAGCAGTCCCACGCCTGTGACGAGCAGGTATTCTTTCATGGCATGTCCTTGCGTGCGCGCTTCCGGCAGGGAGCCTGCGGGGCCCGTGCGGCGCGCCTGGGGAAAAAGCGGGCCTCGCGTCGCCCGGCATGGCTGCCGGAAGCGGACGGGAGGCCGCGTTCGTGCAAAAGTTTTCTGTGGGCGGGGGGCGGGAGGCAGGGCCGGCCGCGCCGTTGCGCGGAAAAGGGCTGCCTTCGTCCGCCGCCGCGTCATTCTCTGCCGGTGTCGCTTCCGGCGAGGTTGTCGGCCTTCACCTTGTAGTCGATATGCCGTTTCTGCATCCAGCGTACGGCAAAGCAGTCCATGAGGGGCGAGATGAGCCTGTTCCACAGGTGGAACTTGGAAACGCCCGCCACGCGCGGAAAATGCGACACGTCCACCTGCTTCACCCTGCCGCCCTCCATCTGCACCAGAGCGGCGAAGAAGCGGTGCATACCCTTGAAGAAGGGCAGGCGTCGGGCCATGTCGGTATGCATGACCTTGAGCGGGCAGCCGGTGTCGCGCGCGCCGTCCTTCACCATCATGCGGCGGAAGCCGTTGGCCACGCGGGACTGGAATTTCTTGAAGGCCGTGTCCTTTCTTTTCGCGCGCACGCCGGTGACGAGTTCGTATTCGTCGAGATAGGGCGTGAGCAGGTCGAGTTCCTCGGGAGCGGTCTGAAGGTCGGCGTCGATATAGGCCACATACGGGGAAAGGGCCTTGTCCATGCCCGCCTTGATGGCGGCGCTCAGGCCGCAGTTGCGGGAAAATTCAAGGAAGAAGAAGTGCTCGTGTTCCCTGCACGCCTCGCGGATGAGCTCGCCGCTGTTGTCGGTGGAGCCGTCGTTGATGAACAGCACGCAGGAGTGCTTCTTCGCCGCGGGCAGGTAGGCGGCGAGGCGTGCGGAAAGAGCGCGCATGTTGTCTTCTTCGTTGTAGACGGGAACAAGTATGGTCAGTTCATACCGGGCGGTCTGATTGAACGGGCTGTTCATGGTGTATCTTCCGGCGGACGCCGAGTTGAGGCTCTGGGCCGCAAAGGCTCATCGCGTGGGGTTGAGAGGGGAATCGTACCACGAGGCGAAGCGCCGTATGCCTTCCGCAAGGGGCGTTTCGGGGCGGAACCCGGTGAGATTGCGAAGCTTCGTCGTATCGGCGAAGGTCTGGTACACGTCGCCCTTCTGCATGGGCAGCATGTGGAGCTCGGCCTCTTTGCCCAGAGCATGTTCCAGTGTGCGGATAAAGTCCATAAGTTTCATGGGGTGCCCGCAGCCCACGTTGAAGATGTCGGTGGGCACGTCGCCTTCCGGCGCGTGGTCCATGAGGCGCATCACCGCTTCCACGATGTCGTCGATGTAGGTGAAATCGCGCGAGAGATTGCCGTTGTTGAACACGTTGATGGGCTTTCCGGCAAGAATGGACCTGGCAAAGAGCGAGGGGGCCATGTCCGGTCTGCCCCAGGGGCCGTACACGGTGAAGAAGCGCAGCCCCGTGGAGGGAATGCGGTAAAGGTGCGCGTAGACGTGGGCGATGAGTTCGTCGCAGCGTTTGGTGGCCGCGTAGACGGAAACCGGCGTATTCACCGGGTCGTCTTCATGGAAGGGCGTTTTTTCGTTGCCGCCGTACACGGAGCTGGAGGAGGCGTAGAGCAGGTGCCGCACCGGGTGGCGGCGGCAGCATTCCAGCAGATTCACGAGACCGAGCACGTTGCTCTGCACATAGGCGCGCGGGTTTTCCAGCGAATAGCGCACCCCTGCCTGCCCCGCGAGGTTGACCGCCATGTCGAAATGATGGCGGCGGAACAGCTCTTCAAGGCCGTCTTCGTCTTCCAGGCGCATCTTTACGAAGTGGAAGGCGGGGTTGCCGCCCGTGATTTCCACGCCGCAGGGGGCGTCCTCCTCAAGACCGAGCCGGGCCAGCCGGGCCTTCTTGAGCTGCGGGGAATAATAGTCGTTGATTTCGTCGATGCCCGTGATTTCATGCCCCTCGCTCAGGAGCCGTTTTGCCAGAGAAAATCCGATGAAGCCCGCCGCGCCGGTAATGAGTATATGCATGTCAGCCTCGTTTTCCAAAAGGAGCGCGCTTCACGGCGGTGCCGGAAGGCGCGAAAAAGCCTGAAACGGCCGTTCAGCCTATGCGGTACAGGGTGAAGCCCGCGTTTTTCGTCTCTTCCGGCAGATAGATGTTGCGCCCGTCGAAAAGGGCGCGGCCCTGCATGTTCTGCGTAAGCATCCGCCAGTCGGGCCTGCGGAATTCCTCCCACTCCGTCACAAGGGCGAGGGCTTCCGCGCCGAGGGCGGCCTCGTACATGTCGCGGGCGAAGAACACCGTATCGCCGAGCAGCCCGCGGGCCTTGTCCATGGCCACGGGGTCGAAGACGCGCACGCGGCAGCCCGCGTCGAGAAGGGCGCGGATGAGCGTGAGCGAAGGAGCCTCGCGCATGTCGTCGGTACCGGGTTTGAAGGCAAGGCCCCATACGGCCATGGTTCTGCCTTCGAGCCGTCCCCCGAAGTGGCGGGAAATTTTTTCAAAGAGCACCTTTTTCTGCGCTTCGTTCACCTTTTCCACGGCTTCAAGCACGGAAAGGGAGCGTCCGTGCCGTGCGGCCGTGGCAATGAGCGCCTTCACGTCCTTGGGGAAGCAGGAACCGCCGTAGCCGCAGCCCGCCTGAAGGAAGCTTGCGCCGATGCGCCTGTCCCTGCCTATGCCCGCGCGCACCATGTCCACATCGGCGCCCACCTTCTCGCAGAGGTTGGCGATGTCGTTCATGAAGGAAATGCGCGTGGCCAGCATGGCGTTGGCCGTGTACTTGGTCAGTTCCGAGGATGCCCTGTCCATGAACAGCAGCTTTTCCTCCACGTTCAGGAAGGGGCGGTAGAGGTCGGCCATCACGGCGCGGGCTCTTTTGCTTTCCGCCCCGACGATGACGCGGTCCGGCTCCGTGAAGTCGCTCACGGCATGGCCTTCCTTGAGAAATTCCGGGTTGGAAACCACGTCCACGCGGAAATGTTCGCCGCGCCGCGCGAGTTCCCCGGCAAGAATGCGTTCCACCTCCGCCGAAGTGCCCACCGGCACGGTGGACTTGACCACCACCACGACGTCGCCCGACAGCATCTGCCCCAGGGAATGCGCGGCGTTGCAGACATAGCGGATATCCGCGCTGCCGTCCTCGCCCTCGGGCGTGCCCACGGCGATGAAGGCCGCGTCGACCCCGTCGAGGGTTTCGGCAAGGGAGGCGGAAAAGTGCAGCCTGCCTTCTGCGGCGTTGCGGTGGATAATTTCGGGGAGGCCGGGTTCATAGATGGGGCAGTCGCCCGCGCACAGACGGGCAATCTTGGCCTCGTCCGTATCCATGCACCACACGTCGTGTCCCGCATCGGAAAAACAGGCGGCGGTGACAAGCCCCACATAGCCGGAACCGATCACGCTTATCTTCATGAACTTTCCTCTGTTTCCTTTCTCCTGCGGGGCACGGACTCCGGTCCGTGCGGGGGAAAGGGGATATGGGCGAAAGGGCCTGAAGGCGGCCCGGAAAGGCGCACGCGCTTCCCCGGTCCGGGGCGGAGAGGCCGCCGTGCGGGGCGGCCGCAGGTGCGCATACGCCATGCAAAACACGAGCCGGCCGCTTTTCGGCACAAAGCGGCCGGCCGGGGAATATTTTTTCTCACCACCATGAATAATGGCGGAAAAACACAACTGTCAATGCCTGTTACAGTCCGTTACCGTTGTCTTCGGCGTGCATTCTGCCGCACGCGGGGCGGAGAAAGGAGCTTTTTCCGCCGCTCTCATGCCTGCGACCTGTTCTTTAGCGCGGGAAGAAGGGGGAAACCATGATATTTGCCCGTTTCCTGCGGAAAAGGCCCGTGAACACCTTCCTCCCCGGCAGGAAGACCAGGCCGCCCTGCGGGAGGCGCGCTTCGCGGAGAGGCTTTTCGTTGTGCGCAGCACCTCAGTCTTTCAGGCTTTCCTTCAGCGCCTCGGCCACCAGCGCGCCCGAGGCGAAGGCCCAGTGTATGTTGTAGCCGCCCAGAAGCCCGGCGACATCCACCACCTCTCCGCAGAAGAAGAGCCCGGGCACGACAAGGCTTTCCATGCGGCGGGAAAGGGAGGAGAACGAGATTCCGCCCGCAGCGGCTTCCGCCTTCTTCAATCCTTCCGTTCCCGCGGGAACGATGCGGAAGCCGTGCACCGCCTCCGCAAGGCGCAGCCTGTCTTTGCGGGAAAGTTCCGCGGCCTTGCGGCGGCCGGTCTCTTCGGGGCAGAGCGCGTCTGCAAGGCGTGCGGGAAGGTGGCGGGCCAGAATGTTGCGGGCCAGCATCTTTCCGTATTCTCTGGCATCGAGAAGCTCCATGACGGGAAGCTCGGGCAGAAAATCGATACGAAGCTCGTCGCCCTCCCTCCACCGGCAGGAGGCCACCAGAGCGGCCGGGCCGCTTATGCCCCTGTGGGTGAAGAGCATGGGGCGTATGCCCTCGGGGTCGGTCCAGAGTTCCTGTCCGTCGCGCAGGATGGTTATCCTTACGTTGAGGCTTATGCCCTCAAGTCCGGCAAGGGGCCAGTGCTGCGGCATGACGAAGGGCGTGAGCACGGCCCGGAAGGGAATGAGCCTGTGGCCCCAGCGTTCGGCGCTTTTCGCCACGGCCGCGCCGGCTCCCACGGCGGGGAAGGCCGGGGAACCCGTGGCCACCACAAGGCGCCTTGCCGTCACCGGTTCGTTTCCGGCCATGAGGGAGAAGAGGCCGCTTTTTTCCCTGCTTCTGCCGAAGGCGGGATTCTGGGAAGAGGAGGGCGGAGCAATCTCCCGCGCCGTGCGCCCGAGGTAGAAGTCCACCCCCGCGTCGTCGCACTGCATGGCAAGGCGTTCCGCCACAAGGCAGGCCGGGCGCAGGCCGAAGATCTGCCCGAAATCCCGTTCCTCGAAGGGCAGGGAAAGCTCGCGCATAATATCCAGCGCCTTTTCGCAGGGAAAGAGGCGCAGCACGGCGCGCACCCGTTCGGGGTGTTCGGAAACGTAGCGGTTTTCCGCAATGATGCGGTTGGTGATGTTGCCGCGCCCCCCGCCCGCCAGGGAGAGTTTGGCCCCCGGGTCTTCGTGACTGTCGATGAGGGCGACGCGCAGATGCGCGCGGGCGGCGTTTCTGGCGCAGAGCAGACCGGCGGGGCCTGCCCCTATGATGGCGGCGTCGTAACAGATCATGGTGCCTCCGTGCGCGTGAAGAAGGTTTCGCCCGCGCGGGCGCTGTTGCAGGAATGCGGCTCAGCTTCTGCCGGCGGCGCGTTCTTCGCGCAGGGCCGTGACGAGGGCCACGGCCTTGATGCCGAGAAGTTCGCCGGTGAAGCCGAGTTTTTCTTCCGTGGTGGCCTTGAAGGCCACATGGTCGAGGGGCAGGTCGAGCAGGCGGGCCACGTTGCGGCGTATGGCGTCGGCGCGGGGGGCCAGCTTCGGCTTCTGGGCCACGACGGTGAGATCGGCATGGACGAGGCGCACGCCCGCTTCTGCGGCGAGAGTGAGCACATGGTCGAGCATGACGGACGAGGCGATGTTCTCAAAGGCCGGGTCGCTGTCGGGGAAGAGCCTGCCTATGTCGCCCCCGGCAAAACATCCGAGAACGGCGTCCATGAGGGCGTGCAGCAGCACGTCGCCGTCGGAATGGGCGCGGATGAGGTATTCCCCGCCTATTTCCACCCCGCCGAGCATGAGGGGACGGTTGCCGCCGTAGGCGTGTACGTCGTAGCCGTAGCCGCAGCAGGGCAGGGGCATGGACGGGGGCGTGAGCAGGGCGAGATCGCGGGGGTGGGTGATCTTCACGTTGGTTTCCTCTCCTTCCACCACGCGCACGGTTTTGCCGCAGTACTCCATGAGCGAGGCGTCGTCGGTCACGGTCCGGCCTTCCTCTTCGGCGCGGGCATGGGCGGTGCGGAGTTCTTCGGTAAAGAAGGCCTGGGGCGTCTGCACGGCGCGGAGAGTTTCGCGCGGGGGCGTGCGGGTGATGCGTCCGTTTTCGTCGGTTTCCTTGATGGTGTCGGTCACGGCAAGGCCGGGAACGGCTCCGGCCGTACCTTCCTCATCCAGGGCAAGGGCGAGCCGCGTCACGAGGGCCGTGCTTACGAAAGGACGCGCGCCGTCGTGCACGAGCACCTTTTCACAGCTTTCCGGCAGGGCGTCGAGGCCGTGGCGTACCGAGTCCTGCCGTCTGTCGCCGCCTGCGGCGAAGCGGAAGGGCACGCCGCAGGAATGCCCGGCATTGAGCCTGAGCGCCTCGTTTTTCGCTTCTTCCAGCCGTTCTTCGGGGAAGACGAACACAAGTCCGTGCACCAGAGGCGAAGCGGCCATGGCCATGGCCGAACTCCACCAGAGCGGCGCGCCCCTGTAGGGCAGAAACTGTTTCGCCTCGCCGCCCGTGGCCTTTGCCATGCGTGTTCCCTGCCCTGCGGCAAGGATGACGCCCCAGCATTCCCGTTGCATGGTTCCTCCCGGATAGCGCCGCGCCGGAATGAAAGCTCCCTTTCCGCGCGGAGAAAAGGGCCAGAAAAGGCTTGTCCGCAGGGAGATTCCCTTCGGAAAAGCATAAAAAAACGCCCGGAGCGCCGTGGCCCGGAAGGCCTGCGGCGTGCCGGACATACGGCATGGGGAGGGAGCTTGCGCCCCCTCCCCATAAGAAGGAGTCAGACTGTAAGCCGGGTTTTGTACCGCCCCGGAGGGCGGCGGCTGTCATTCCTCTAGAGACGCGGTTACCCGCGCCTTCAAGCAACCTACCCGGAAACCATGAGCCGGGCCGGCCGGTTTCCCTATTTGGTCTTGCTTCGGATGGGGCTTGCCTGGCCTGACGTGTCGCCACGCCAGCCGGTGAGCTCTTACCTCACCGTTTCACCCTTACCGTCCCGGAGAACGGCGGTCTGCTTTCTGTTGCGCTTGCCAGCGGTCACCCGCTCTGGCTGTTAGCCAGCATCCTGCCCTGCGAAGCCCGGACTTTCCTCCCCGGACCGTGAGGTCCGCGGCGACAGCCCGTCCGACTCCATGATGTTTTCCCCTCGGGGAACGTATTATTCCGCGTTTTCCTCAACACGGGGCTGAGGCTTGGGCGCGTCGGGGTCCTGATAGTCGTGGGCCCAGTACATGAGGCGCTGGCAGTTGGGGCAGCTCATGATGTGATTGCCGCGCTGCAGGTCGATGAACACCTGCGGAGGAATGGCGATGTGGCAGCCGGAGCACACGCCCGCTTCCACGGAGACGATGACGGGGTGGCGCAGACGGTTGCGGATGAATTCATAGCGGCTGAGCACGGGCGGGGAAATGAGGGCGCTCACTTCCGCGCGCTGAACTTCCAGAGCTTCCAGCTTCGTGCGGCATTCGGCGAGGCGCTTTTCCAGGTTTTCGCGCTGGCTTTCCAGTTCGGCCTTGAGCTCGTTCCAGGTTTCTTCCACGGAATGGAGATTGCTTTCCTGCAGGGAACGTTCCTCCTGCAGGGCCATGCGCTCTTCCTCGCGGGTCTGATTCTGGCGTTCCATGGTGTCCATTTCACGGATCATGGCCTGATATTCGCGGTCGTTTTCCACCTGCATGAGCTTGTTCTTGCTGTTCACGAGGCGGGATTCATCGTCCTGAATGTCGGCGTCGAGACGCTTCTGCTGTTCCTGGATATGCTGGAGCTTGTCCAGAATCCAGTTGCGCTGGGCATCCTGGGAATTGAAGCGCTTCTGCAGGGTTTCCACTTCCATGGGCGCGGCTTCGAGCTCGGCGTTGACGGCGTGAATGCCGTCGTCCACATGCTGGAGAGCCACAAGCTGGCGGATCTGGTCGATATAGAGGCTCACGACAGTACCTCCGGTACTTCAGAAAGAAAGGTCATGGGCAGGAAAGGGTCCCTGCCCGGCAAAAATGTCACGTTCACGCCTTCAAGCTTCTTCTGCAGAAGAAGCGCGAAACGGCGCGTCATTTCTTCTTCCAGGGAAAAATGCCCCACATCGAGCAGCGCCATGGGGCAGAAATCCGGGCTGCCTCCGCTCTGGCGGGAATGCAGCGCA
This sequence comes from Mailhella massiliensis, assembly GCF_900155525.1. Taxonomy (NCBI): domain Bacteria; kingdom Pseudomonadati; phylum Thermodesulfobacteriota; class Desulfovibrionia; order Desulfovibrionales; family Desulfovibrionaceae; genus Mailhella; species Mailhella massiliensis. The sequence continues at coordinate 412,500 of NZ_LT706952.1, read as the reverse complement.
AGGGCATCGTGATACTTCACGTCGCCCGTGATGAATACGTCCGCCCCTGCGGCGGCCGCCTCCTCCATGAGAGAGGAACCGGAACCCGTGCACACGGCCACGCGCCGGATGAGGCGCGAAGCGTCTCCCGTAAGCCGGGCGACGGAGCACATGCGCTCCAGAGGCAGGTGCCTTTTCAGGGCAAGGCACAGCCCGCCGAGGCTCATGGGTTCGGGCAGATCCCCGGCGCAGCCGAAGCCGCCCTCCGCAACCGTGCCGTCCGGCGCGGTGAACACGCCCGTCTTCTCCAGAATCACGCGGCCGGTAAGGCCGAGTTCATCGGCAATCCAGGCGCCGGGTCCCGTGGGGTTGGCATCCAGCGTGGTGTGGCTCGCATAGAGGGGCACGTCGTGGCTGTACAGGATGCGGAGAGCCTCGGTATAGCCGTTGCGCCTGTCGGTGAAGGCGGGACGCATGGCAAGCGGGTGATGCGTGAGCACCATGTCCGCCCCGGCGTCCACGGCGGCCTGAAGCTGTTCCGGCATGGGGTCGAGGCATACGGCAAGGTGCCGTATGACTTCGCGGCCCGAAGCCACCTGCACGCCGGAATGGTCCCACTCTGCCATAAGCGAAAGCGGGGCCGTCTGTTCGATGATCCTGATGAGTTCGCTTTGAAGCATGGTACAAGCCTTTCCTGCGTGATGAGGACATGAATATGTCGGGGAATTTATATTTCTAGGGAAAGTTCAAGGCTTCGTCAAGTTCTTCCCGCAGGGGGGCGGGGGAACCTTCCGGCGGAAGGGGGCGGCACGGCGCTCTTCCCGAGGGCCGCGCCCGGGCAGGACGGAGGGCGGCTTGAAAAGGCGCTTCTTCCGGCGTAAGGTGCCCCTCGCGGCCGGGGGATGCGCCCTGCCGCAAGGATGCTCCCATCGTCCGCGTTTCCGCCTCTTCCGCCTTTGGGGAGGGAAGTTTTCCGGCGGAGCGCCATCCATGCAGGAAGGAAAAATCATGCCGTTCTTCATTTATGTTACCGATGTGTTCTGCCCCTGGTGCTTCGGCTTTGCCCCCGTCATGCAAAAGCTCGTCGCCCGGCATGGTTTTCCCGTGCGCGTTCTCTGCGGCAATCTGGTGGATGAACCGTCCGACACGTCCACCATGGGCACGCCGCGCCTCAGGGCCTTTTTCCGGCGCCTTTCCGATACCACGGGCCGCACCCTCGGCGAGGGCTTCTTCCGCCTGCTGGAAGAGGGGCGGGGAGTCACCATGGATTCCTCCCGTTCCGCGCTTCTGATGGCCGCGCTCAAGAAGCTCGCCCCCGGCCATGCCATGGAACAGATGGAAGCCTTCCAGGAAGCCTTCTACAAGGACGGACTGGACGTGCTCTCCCCTGCCGATCAGGCGAAGGTGGCCGCACGCTGGGGTGTGGAAGAAAAGGATCTGGAAGCCATGCTCTCTTCCGACAGGGCAAAGGAGGCCGCCGCGCGCGACATGGCCGAGGCCGAGGAGATTCTCGGCGACTTCGTGGTTTATCCCACGCTTTTCGTGAAGACCGACGACGGCGAACTTCATGCCGTGGCCCGGGGCTACGCTCCCTTCGAGGAGGTGGAGGACAAAATCGAGGCCGCGCTTTCCTGCGGCGCGTCGCTTTCCGAAGCTTCCGCAAACGCCTGCGGCATGGACGGTTCCTGCTGCCGCTGAGGGGACTTTTACCCGTGCCCCGGAGAAACGCCGTTTTTTTCCGCCTGCGTCCCTTTTCTTCGTCCTGCGCCGCCCGGCCCCTTCCGGGACAAAGCAGGGGGCTTGAAGGGGACTCCCGCATGAGTTAGCATACCTGAACAGGCTGATTTAACATTAAATCGCACTGTCGAACGCGGGGCGCGCCCCGTGTTCGTGCGGAACGCACGTTTTTCGCGTTCCGGGCGACGCACTTCGTCCGGCATTCTCCCCGCAAGCCCGCCGCCCCGTCAGATACGGCCTTGTGCGCGGGCGTTTTTCGCGCAGAGGTCTCCGCTCAGTTGCCGGGTCGTGTTCCGGCCGGGTTTTCCGAGCATTCACCGTTCTTCCGCGTGCTCCGCTTCGGGCGCGCGGGGGCAGCTCTTTTCCGGGCCTTTTTCGTTTTCCCGGAAGGGGCGGAAAAAAGGATGCCCCCATGCTGACCACACGCGATATGTTCACCGGGCTTCCCATGATCACGGCTGCGGCCTTTTTCATGCAGACGCTCGACGGCACCATTCTGAACACGGCCCTGCCTTCCATAGCCGAGGCCATGCACCGTTCCCCGTTTTCCATGCAGCTTGCCGTCATAAGCTATACGCTTACCGTGGCGCTGCTCATTCCCCTGAGCGGCTGGCTGGCCGACACCTTCGGCACGAGGCGCGTGTTTCTTTCCTCCGTGGTGCTGTTCACGGCAGGTTCCGTGCTCTGCGCCATGTCGGGTTCCCTGCCGTTTCTCGTGGCCGCCCGCGTGGTGCAGGGCGTGGGCGGGGCCATGATGGTGCCCGTTTCCCGCCTTACCCTCATGCGCGCCTACTCGCGGGAAGACTTCGTGAAGGTGTTCAACTTCATCACCATTCCCGGTCTGGTGGGGCCGGTGGCGGGGCCCATCATCGGCGGCTGGCTCGTCACCTATGCCTCGTGGCACTGGATATTCCTCATCAATCTTCCTCTGGGGATTCTGGGACTTCTGTACGCGCTGCGCGTGTTTCCCGATTTCAGACAGCCGCGCGGCCGTTTCGATCTTCCGGGCTTTCTGCTCATCGGCCTTTCCGTGCTCGCCCTTACGGCGGGCGTGGAACTGACCGGCGGCAGAACGGCTTCCGGGCTTCCGGCCCTTGCGCTCATGGGCGCGGGTTTTCTTGCCGGCGCAATCTACGTTCTTCATGCGCGCCGCTTTCCCTCGCCCCTCATCAATCTGAAGGTGTTCGCCACGCGCACCTTCGCCGTGGGCATCACGGGCAACATGGTGGCGCGCCTCGGCATCGGCAGCATTCCCTTCCTCGTGCCGCTCATGCTTCAGGTGGGGCTCTGCTATTCCGCCGACGTGGCGGGGCTCATCATGCTCGCTCCGGCCGTGGGCTCCATCATGACCAAGACCGTGGTGCTGCGCCTGCTCAAGCGCTTCGGGTACCGCCATGTGCTGCTTTTCCTCACCCTTGCCATTGCGGGCATCTTCATGCTCATGGCCTTGCAGCAGCCGGGCTGGCCGCTTTCCCTTCTTGTGGTGCAGCTTTTTGTTCAGGGGATGCTCATGTCGGGGCAGTTCACATCCATGAACACCATCACCCTGGGCGATCTTCCGTCCGAACACGCAAGCGACGGCAACAGCCTGCTTTCCGTGTCGCAGAACCTCTGCATCAGTTTCGGGGTGGCCATAAGCACGGCGCTGCTGCGTCTCTTCTCCGGTTCCGGCGAGCTGCATGCCCTGCACGCCACCTTCATTGCCGTGGGACTCATGACCGCCGCTTCCGCCTTCGTGTTCATGCTGCTCAAGCCGCAGGACGGCGACCATCTTCTGGGAAGAGGCGGAGCGGGGAAAAAGGATTCCTGAAATCCGCTACTTCTGCGCCGGGCAGGGATTGCGGACAAAACGGCGTTCCACCCTGCCGACCAGCATGTCCCGGGAAAAATGCGTGACGAGGTAGCTCAGACGCCGGTCTCCGGGAGAATCGGACATCCGGGCGAGAAAACGCTGCTTCGCTTCTTCCGCCCTGGGGGAACCGGCAAGCAGCAGCGCCAGCAGATATTCGTCGGATTCGGTGCGGCCTTTGCGTTCGCACAGCTTGGCCACATTCATGTAGCAGAGGCGGCAGGCCTCCTCTTCCATGCCGGTGGCTTCGTCGATCATGCACTTTTTCAGCTGATGCGCGGGCGAATCCGGGTGCAGCTCTGCCAGGGCATGCACATCCGGCCTTGAGGAATAGGGGTCTCCGAGAGCGCCGTAGGCCGAAATACGCAGCTCAAGCAGTTTTTCATCTTCAGGATGCAGGGCTATTTCGCGGTTGAGGGCGTCGATGGCGACGCACATGCGTTCCTGATGCCCGAAGGCCTGATGCACAAGCTGTTCCAGCTGTTCCATGTCGGCCGCAGGAGAGGAGAGAGGGCAGAAGGTGAGGAAGGCAAGGGCCAGCGCGGACAGGGCTTTTTTCATGAGGGCTGCTCCTCGGGGGCACGGTTTTTCGCAGGAACTGACGGAGAAAAGCGTGTGCCGCCCATGGGAAGGATGCGAACGATGTGTTCCGTGTATCAGTTTTTTTCATGGCTGAACAGAGACAGCCGGGGCGTCCGGCCGGGCCGTACCTTTGCCCTCCGGTTCGGGGCGGCGTGTTTGCCTTTTTCCGCTTGATGCAGGCAAAGCGTTCATAGTACGCTGAAGGTCGCGCCCGCACAGCGTCGGGCGCAGGTGCCAACAGAAAGGATGCAGGATGAAGAAGAAGCTTACCGTGGCCCGCGCCGTGGAGGCGGCGGGCATACTTTTTGAACTGAATACCAGAGAGAGCGGCGTCATGGCCATGGCGCAGAAAGCGGGACTGCCCTGCGGCACGGCGGAGGAAAAGAGCCGCCTCATGCTGGAATGGCGCGCCTATGTACATGCCGCCGTGCTTTACGGACTCATGGTGCAGGCCCCCAACGTGGTGGTGGTGGAATACCTGCGCGTCACGCAGGACATGCTGGGCCGTCTGGGCTACAGCCCGGAAGAGGCCTCGGATTTTGTGGACGGGGCCTTCCGTTCCTATGTGGACCCCATGGTCAGAACGCAGACGCAGGAGTGTCCGGCCGTGTTCTTCCGCCGTCTGCTGGACAGGAGCGTGGAGGATGTACCGCAGAATACGGCGGCCATGGTGTCCGCCGTCATGGCCATGATCATGTCGGCCATACTGGACAAGCTGGAGCAGTACGAGTTCGGTGTGGACTGAGGGCGCAGTGTTTTTCGTGCCGGGCGGCGGGTCGCAGGACTCGCCGCTTTCTGGTTTAAAAGTCAGGCTGGGGTGCCATGGGATGCGCGCTTTTTCGGCGGGCGTGCGGAAAAGAGTCTTGCTCCGTGCCGTTTTCCGAGGCCGCGCCGCCGGGGCGGGGGGAGCCGCGGCAGGGAAGGTGCAGACGCTCCTTCCCTGCCGGGATGGGGGCGCTTTGCCGCGCTGAGTGCGGGAAGCACGGGACATGGCGGAATACGGTCTCAGGGAATTCTCTGCCCGCGGAGAATTCCGCCTGCGGAAGTTCAGGGAAGCATCTGTTCCGGGGGGCGGGAATTTTCCCCCGGCATGTTTGCCGGAAAGGGAACATGCGGCGAAGGTGCCCCGGGAACAGAAAGGCCGCCCTTTCGGGCGGCCTCTGGTATGGTTCATGCGCGGCGGTGGGAGAAGGCCGTCGCGTATGGCCGACGCTTATTCATAGCGGGGGCGTCTCGTCAGCTTCTTGCCGAGCCAGGCCTTCAGCGAGCAGATGACCACGAAGAAGGTGGGGATGAAGAAGATGCCGAGCGCCGTGGCGCACACGGTTCCCCAGAACACGGCCGTACCCACGGCGTGCTGGCTGGCCGCGCCGGCGCCCGAGGCGGACATCATGGGAAGCACGCCGAGACCGAAGGCCAGGGAGGTCATGAGGATGGGGCGCAGACGCAGGCGGCAGGCTTCCACCGTGGCGTCGAGGAGGCTGCGGCCTTCCTCCATGAGGTTTCGTGCGAATTCCACGATAAGAATGGCGTTCTTGGACGAGAGGCCCATGACGGCCAGAATACCTACCTGGAAGTACACGTCGTTGGTCAGGCCCTTGAAGTAGGTGCCGAGCACCGCGCCCAGAATACCGAGGGGGATGACGAGCAGCACGGCGAAGGGGATGGACCAGCTTTCGTACAGGGCGGCGAGGGCCAGGAACACCACGAGCACGGAGAGCGCGTACAGCATGGTGGTCTGGGAACCGGCCATTTTTTCCTGATAGGAAAGACCCGTCCATTCCATGCCGAAGTCCTTGCCGAGCTTTCTCACTTCCTCTTCCATGATGGCCATGGCGATACCGGAGGCGACGCCGGGCACGGGTTCGCCCTGATATTCAAGGGCGGGCATGGCGTTGTAGCGCTGGAGAACGGCGGGGCCGAAGGTCCAGTTCGTGGAATACACGGCGTTGAAGGGCACCATTTCGCCGTATTCGTTGCGGAAATGGATGCGGTTCAGGCTTTCGGGGTTGCGGCGCACGGAGGCGTCGCCCTGCACGTACACCTTCTTCACGCGTTCGTTGTGCACGAAGTCGTTGACGTAGGTGCCGCCCAGCATGGTGGAGACGTCGGTGTTCACGCTGGAGAGGGCAAGGCCCATGCTGGTGGCCTTGGCGTTGTCCAGATTGATGTTGAACTGGGTGATGTCGTCCATGCCCGTGGGGCGGATGTAGGCGATGTTCGGGTTGGCGAAGGCCGCGCCCATGAGCTGCTTGCCCGCTTCCACCAGTTTTTCGTGGCCCACGCCGCCTCTGTCCTGCAGTTCCATGGTGAAACCGTTGGTCATGCCGAGGGCGATGATGGCCGGGGGAATGGCGGCGATGAGCTGACCGTCGAGAATGCCCGCGAACTTCTGGCGGATGCGGGCGGCCACGGAAGCGGCGTCCTGCCCGGGCCTGGTGCGTTCCGCGTAGTCCTTGAGCTTCACGAAGCCCATGCCGGTGTTTTCCGCCACGCCGCCCATGCCGTAACCGGCCACGAACATGAAGGATTCGACGTTTTCCTTTTCATCGTTGAGGATGTAGTCGGCCACTTTTTCAAACTGCGTTCTGGTCTGTTCCAGCGTGGCGTTGGGGGGCATCTGGAGCATGGTCATGACGGCGCCCTGGTCTTCCGAAGGCAGGAAGGAGGTGGGCAGCTGCCTGTACACGAGGCCGAGGCCCGCAACGAGCAGCGCATAGATGATCATGAGCCTGCCGCCGCGCTGCACGAGGCTGTACACGCCGCCCGCATAGCGGTGCTGGTTCTTGGTGAACATGCGGTTGAACCAGCCGAAGAAACCGTGCTGCGCGCCCTGGCTGTGGGGCTTGAGCAGGCTTGCGCACAGCGAGGGGGTAAGAATGAGGGCCACGAGCACGGACAGAGTCATGGCCGACACGATGGTGACGGAGAACTGCCGGTAGATCACGCCCGTGGAACCGCTCATGAAGGCCATGGGCAAGAACACGGCGGACAGCACCACGCCGATGCCGATCAGCGAGGAGCTGATCTGATCCATGGATTTTTCCGTGGCGGTGACGGGGTCGAGGTGTTCTTCCTCAATCACGCGCTCCACGTTTTCCACGACCACGATGGCGTCGTCCACGAGCAGACCGATGGCGAGCACCATGGCGAACAGCGTCAGGGTGTTGATGCTGTAGCCGAAGGCGAGCAGCACGCCCATGGTGCCGAGCAGAACGACGGGCACGGCGATGGTGGGAATGATGGTGGCGCGGAAACTCTGCAGGAACAGCCACATCACGAGGAACACGAGGATGATGGCTTCCACCAGCGTCTTCACCACTTCATGGATGGAGGCGATGACGGGGGGCGTGGTGTCGAAGGCCAGTTCGTAGGCCATGCCGTCGGGGAAGTAGTGCGAGAGTTCCTCGATCTTGGCCTTTACGAGGTTGGCGGTTTCAAGACCGTTGGCGCCGGGGGCGAGGGTGATGCCTATGCCCGAGGCGGGGTGCTTGTTGTAGTAGCTGGTGATGCCGTCCATTTCCGTGCCCATGGTCACGCGGGCCACGTCGCGGATGAACACTCTCTGGCCGTCTTCGGTCACCTTCAGAAGCACGTTCTCGAATTCTTCGGCATTGCGCAGGAGGCTCTGGGCCTTGATGATGACGTTGAGCGCCTGGTCGTTCCTGCCGCCGATCATGTTCGCGCCGAGCTGGCCGGCGGTGACTTCCATGTTCTGGGCGGAAATGGCGTTGCGTATGTCGGAGGGGGTGAGCTTGTACTTGGTCAGCTTGTCCGGGTCGAGCCAGATGCGCATGACGTACTTGCCGCCGAATACCTGCACGGTACCCACGCCCTGGGTACGGCTGATTTCGTCCTTGATGTTGGTGCTGATGTAGTCGGCAAGGTCGATGTTCTCCTGACTGTCGTCGGGGGAGAACAGGGCGATGACCATGAACATGTTGTCGTTGCCCTTGGACACGGACACGCCGTAGCTCTGCACGGCGGTGGGCAGCTGCGACTGCACCTGCTGCACCTTGTTCTGCACCTGCATGTGGGCGACGTCGGGGTCGGTGCCCACCTCGAAGGTGAGGGTGATGGTGGACATGCCCGAGGAGTCGGACTTGGACTGCATGTAGATCAGGTTGTCGATACCGGTCATGTTCTGTTCGATGACCTGCGTGACGGTCTGGTCCACGGTGGTGGGGGAAGCGCCCGAGTAACGGGTGTAGATGCGTATGGAAGGCGACGCCACTTCCGGGTACTGCGATATGGGCATGGTGAAGATGGCCAGCACACCGAAAAGCATGGTGACGATGGCCAGCACCCATGCGAAGATGGGGTGATGGATGAAAAAGCGGGAAAGCATTATTCAGCGCCTCCGGATTCCTGCTCGGCCTTCATCTGCTCTTCGGAAATTTCCTGCACCTTCATGCCGCTGCGCACGTTGTGGACGCCGTTGAGCACGATTTTCTCGCCGAGTTCGAGGCCGTCGGTCACATACCAGTCGTTGCCGATGGCGTGACTTACGGTGATGAAGCGGCGTTCGGCGACGCCGTCCTTGTTGACCACATAGACGTAGGGCTTGCCCTTGAGGTCGCGCAGCACGGCCTTCTGCGGGGCGAGAATGGCGTTCGTGTCTTCGCCGAGCACGACGCTCACGCGCACGAACAGGCCGGGCAGGAGCGAACCGTCGGGGTTGGGAAATTCCGCGCGCAGGGTGATGGTGTTGGTGGTCTGGTCCACGTTCACGCCCGTGAAGTTGAGGTGCCCGGCCGCAGGGTAGTACTCGCCGTCGTGCATGGTGAGCAGGGCCTTGATGTGGGAGGGGTCGGCGCTCTTCATGCCGCCGCGTTCGTCGAACTGCTTCTTGAGGGAGTAGAGGTCGTCGGAAGACTGGGAGACTTCCACATACACGGGGTCGGTCTGGTAGATGGTGGCAAGCGGCGAAGCCTGGCTTGCGGTGAGCAGGGCGCCCACGGTGTAGTTGCTGAGGGTGATGCGGCCGCTGATGGGGGCGCGCACCTCGGTGCGGCGGTAGTTGATCTCCGCCGAATCCACGGCCGCCTTGCAGGCCTGCACGGAAGCCTGGGCCTGGCGCAGGGTGGCCTTCACGTCGTCGTAGTCCTGCTGACTCACGGATTTGGTCTTGAGCATACTGGCGGTACGGCGTTCGCGCAGTTTCGTCACGGCAAGATTGGCTTCGGCGCTTGCGAGGTCGGCGCGGGCCTTGTCGAGCGCGGCCTTGTAGGTATCGGGTTCGATGCGGTAAAGCACGTCGCCTTCCTTGACCATGGAACCTTCGGTGAAGCAGCGTTCCTTAAGAATGCCGCCCACTTCGGGGCGCACCTCGGCCCAGCGGTAGGAGCTGGTGCGGCCCGTGAGTTCGCGCTGGATGTCCACCTTGTGCGGAGTCAGTTCCACACAGGTCACGCGGGTGACGCGGGCCTGGGGAGCCGCGGATTCCTTTTTGGACACGAGGCCGCTCAGCTGGTCGCAGCCGGCAAGAAGGAGGGGGAGCGCCAGCAGAGCAGGCGCAAGGGTACGAAATCTGGCCATTATGATATGCTCCTTGAGTACGGATGGAGTTGGTGAGGGTTATTCCTGCCAGCCGCCGCCGAGGGCGAGGCACACTTCGGCAATGCTGACGAGATGACTGGCGTGGGCCGCCGCCAGAGACTGCTGGGCGGTGAAGAGATTGCTTTCCGCGGTGAGCAGGTCGAGGTAGGAGGCGAAGCCGTTGTCGTAGCGGGTGCGCGCGTGCATGACGGCGCGGGAAAGATAGTCCACCTGGCGGGTGAGGGCGCCCACGGAGTTGGCGTATTCGGTCTGGGAAACGAGCGCGTCGCGCACGTCCTTGAAGGCGTTCTGCACCGTAAGCTCATAGGTGGCCACTGCGGCTTTTTTGGCAGCTTCGGCGCTGTCCACGGTGCGCTTGATGGTCCAGAAGTTCAGAGGCAGGCTGATGCTTCCGCCGAGGTTCGCGTACTGGTTGGAGCTTCTGAGCAGTTCGTTGAGCTCGAGACTTGCGCCGCCGAGAAGGCCCGTGAGGGAGAAGGAGGGGAAGAACGAGGCCCGCGCCGTGCCGATGTCGTAGTTGGCGGCCTGAAGGTTGGCTTCGGCCTGACGGATGTCGGGGCGCTGTTCCAGAAGCTGGGAGGGCAGGCCCGAAGGCAGCACGGGGGTCTTGTTCAGAGACTTCATGAGGGAGGACTTGGCCGTGATGCCGTCCTTCTTCATGATTTCCGCAGGGGAGCGGCCGAGCAGCACGGCAAGGGAGGTTTCGGCCGCATTCTTGGCGATTCTGGCCGTGGCCAGAGCGTTGCGGGCCGTTTCCACGTTGGCGCGTATGCTCAGGATGTCGAGGTCGCTGATCTGGCCGTTGTCGAAGCGGTTCTGGTAAATGGTCAGGGAATCTTCACGGTTCTTCAGAACATCCCGCGCGATTTCCTCCTGCCAGGTGTAGGCGCTCAGCCAGAAGTAGGACTCCACCGTGCTTGCGGCCACGGTGAGGATCACGTTGTCGCGCGCGGCTTCCGTGGCCACCAGGCTGGAGCGGGCCGATTCGGCGGCGTTCCAGTATTTGCCCCAGAAATCCAGCGTCCAGCTTGCGGAAAGGGCGCCGGAGAAGGTGTGCGTGTTCTTTCCGTTGTTCTGCATCGCAATGGGGGAGGTGGAGGAGCGCGCCATGGTACGCGAACCCTCCGCAGAGGCTGCGGGTACGGGCAGAAGCGCGTCGCGGGCGATGCCGAGTCCCGCCTGGGCCTGGTCCACATTGGCCATGGCCTGGTCGATGTTCCTGTTGTTTTTAAGCGCTTCTTCCACCAGAGCGTTCAGGGTGTCGTCATGGAAGCGTTCCCACCACTTCGTCTGGAGAGCCTGTGACTGCGACGCTTCCCACGTCTGGGGAATGTCCATTTCCGGGCGCTGGTAGTCGGGCGCAAGGCTGCACCCCGAAAGAAGCAGCACGACGGCCGGGGCAAGAAGCGACAACATTTTGATCATAAAGATGCTCCTGTATCCTTTATGATAATAAAGTGTTGAAATTACAAAAAATAAAATCATGAAGCCGTGCGGCGCCGTCGGAGGTCTGGCCTTGGGCGGAACCGTTTTTGCGGCCGGGTATCATCATTATGTCGTGTGGACATACCGTATATTTCTTGTTATAAAAAATCAAGAAACATCAAGATTTTGATACAAAAAGAAACTTATGTTTCCAGGAAGGAGGAAACATGAACTGGATCATAGAACAACTGCGCGCCTTCGTCACGGCGGCGGAAAAAGGTTCCTTTTCCGCCGCCGGCCGCGCCATGGGCAGGGCGCAGTCGGTGGTGAGCACCCATATCGCCATGCTGGAGGACAGCCTCGGTGTGGAACTTTTCGACCGTTCTTCCCGTTCTCCCATTCTTACGGAGGCGGGCAAGGCGCTCCTGCCCGAGGCATACGCCGTGCTCAGGCAGAGCCATCGTTTCGATTCCTGCGCCGTGGCCCAGTACAGCGGCGACGCGGTACGGCTCAACGCGGTCATCAGTCACGGCGTACCTTTTCAGGGCATATCGGAAGGCATAGCGTCGCTTGCGGAGAATTATCCCTTTCTGCGGGGCAGTTTTCACATCGTCTCGCTCGACGAGGTGTGGAATCAGGTCAGCGAGGGCACGGCGCACATAGGGCTGGTGCTGGGCCATCTTCCCGAAATCAAGAAGAACTGCGAAATGATGTGCCTCGGGCAGATGCGTTACTGTCTGGTGGCTTCCTGCAATTCCGTCCTGGGGCAGAAGAAGCATGTGAGCGTGGACGATCTTGCCCAGTGCCGGCAGATCGTGTTCAGCGGGTCCCGTGCCCAGCGCTACCTGCTCAATTCCCAGTACTGGGAGGTGAACGACGTGCTCGTCGCCATGTACTGGGCGTCCCTCGGCATCGGCTGGACGGCCGTACCTCTGGGACTGGCCAAACGTATCATCAGCGATTCCTCCATGAAGAACCTCGTTATTCTGGACATGGATACCATGGCCCTCGCCACCCACAACATCTATCTCATCTGGAACAACTCCTTCAGCCGCCGCGATGTGCTGGAGAGTCTGTGCCGCAACCTGAAGGATTACTATCAGCGGGCTTTCGAGCAGGATGACAAAATGTTCTGATGCCCGGTTCACTTCGTCCGCATGTTTCCCGGTTTTCCTGCCGTTTCCGCAGGGAAGCCGGGATTTTTCATGCCCGTTCGTCCGTCCGGCACGTTTCGTCTTGCCGCACGGGCGTGTTCGTCAGGGGCGGGAGGGGACGGAAAAACGCCGCCGTTGTTTCCGCCGGGGGAGGGCAGGCCTTCCGGCGCTTCATCGCAACCATGTCTTCCTTAAATTAAGCAGCCGCTTTCACGGGGGACTCCGTGGGGAGAATCGGTGCGCTTTCGCATCGCCCGGCGTGGGGCATCGGGGGAGGGCGTCTCCAGATTGCCTCTTTACGTGGTAAGAACGCGCCTCTATCCCCCGGTTTTTCGTGAGCGGAAAGGTTTTCCGGGGCGTTCTGCGCCGTCTGCGCCGCCAGTGGTATACCATTCCGCGGAAGACGCGATTTTTTACGGCCTGTGCGGAACGGCATAGGCGCGCGGCATGCCGCCTCCGATAACAGGGCGGGAACATGCATTTTTTCCTTCCGGTACGGAAAAAAGGCGGAAAAGTGCAGGGGAAGAGGCTGCGGCGCAAACCTGTTCCTGCCGCCGGGGCATGGCGTGAAAAGCGGCGTATGCAGGGGGATGCGGCCTCCGTACAGGGAAAAAACAGGATTTTTTTTCTTCGCCGGGAGCGCTGCGGCCGGAAAAAAAACTCCCGACACGACGGCGTTGTGCCCCGTGTTTTGCCGCTGTTTTTTTATCACCTCATTTTTATTGATGTTTTTTTATATTTCCCGCTCCGGGAAACGCAGATTCCGCTTTGCGGGAACGGGTATACCAGACTTGTTTTTCCCTTTTCCTGTCCGTGTTTTTCACGCACTTTTTATGCATGAAAAATAATTCAATGATTACATAAAGATAAAATATAATATCTTTATAATTTACAAGGCTCTTAGTAAAATATATAGGTTTGTTGATAATAATGGAAAAACGGCTTAAAAAGGAGAACGGAAGCCATGCTGTTCCATGATTTTTCCATGCTGGTTCAGGACGTGGTGGTCAGTGCTCCGTGCGGCGTCCAGATGCTTGCCCGCCGCGTGGGAAAAACCTATCCGACCCTCATGCGGGAGGTGAATCCCTACGACAAGGGGGCGAAACTCGGGGCGGATACGCTCCTGAACATCATGCTGGTGAGCCGCGACGTCAGGCCGCTGGAATACATGGCGCAGCTTATGGGGCTGCGCCTGGAGAGGATGCCGGGAAAGGAGGAAGGGGAATGACTCAGCGTCGCGCCACGCGGCGGGCCGTCACATAGTAGCGGTCCCAGTAGTCGACGGAGAGCGATTCGATGCGCACGCGGGCCCGGGGCTTCGGACTGTGTACGAAGCTGTTCTGCCCGATGTAGATGCCGGTATGGTAGCCGGAGCGCGGAATCTTGAACACGACGATGTCCCCGGGGCGGAGATTGCCGCGCTTGATGCGCTGCCCTGCGGAGGCCTGGTCGCGGCTGATGCGCGGAACGCTGATGCCGTTGCTGGCGCAGGCCCAGTACACGAGGCCGGAGCAGTCGAAGCCGCGGGAGGGGGAGGTTCCGCCGGACACATAGGGGCGGCCGAGCTGGCTTTTCGCACTGGCGGCTATGGCCGCGCCGCTTCCGCTGACCGCGCGGGTCTGCGTGTAGGCGGGACGGTAGGTCTGTTTGCCGCAGCCCGTCGCAAGGGTGGCCACGGCCGCACACAAGAACAGAAGAAACACTCGCCGGAACAGGGAAAAGGCGCGAATCGTCATCATGGCAATGGCAAACCTGCCGAAGTTGAAAGGGTACTTTGTTCTTTTTAGGCCATACGAAGAAAAGTTGCAAGTCGGATTGCAAGACGGAGGTACAGGGCGGCGTTTCGGGCGTTTTTTCCGGCCCACGGGATGCACCGCTGCCGTCATGTTGCCGATTCGGGACGAGCGATATTCTATAACATTGAAATGTATTATTTTTTATTGTGTTTTCCTTGACGTGCAGTATCAAAAATGGAATACACTGAGACCGGTGTTTTTGTATCATTTCCTTATGAAAGCGACAGGGGTACCGGAGAGAAAAACAGGTTTTCAGAAAAGCAAGGAGGTTTTTATGGTATCGGAACTTTCCACACTCATTCATAATCTGGTGCTTGATAACCCGGTGCCTGCCAAAGATCTGGCAAAGGCCATAGGCAAGCCCTATTCCACGCTTCTGCGTGAAGTGAATCCGTACGATACGGGCGCGAAGCTGGGCGCGGAAACGCTGTTGCAGATCATGTTGCAGACGGGAGATACCAAGCCGCTGGAATATATGGCGGGCAAACTCGGCTATTCTCTGGTGTCGAGCAGGGCGGAGGCCCCGCACGTCACGCCCGGCGCGTTTCAGGCCCAGCCTTCGGGCGCGCAGATGGGGGTGCCCATGATGGAAGGCGGACAGAGCGGGGAGCTCGAGCGCAGAGTCTGATCCGGCACCGCCTCAGAAAACGGATGCAGAGGGAACAGGGCCGCGGCCTGCACATTCCGCCGTGAAGGCAGAGAATGCGGCCGGCGAAGGAATCGTTCGCAGAATGCGCCCGGAGCGGAGGAACCGGTGGGGGGATATGCCGCCTGGTGTCATGCGGTTTTCGCAGGTTCCCTTCCGCAACGTGGGAAGGCGCATGTTTCACGGAACCTTTTCAGGCGGATACAACAAACCTTTTCTATCGACGGCCCGGGCGTATGTCCTGCGCTCAGGTTTCGGGTAACGGCGGCACGGTCCGCTGAAGAACGCCTGAGGGAGAGCCGTCACGAGGCTGCGGTCGTCCGTTTCTTGCAGAACGCAGAGAGGACCGCGGCGGCGTTGACGGGAGCCCGGGGCGGCAGAACCGTGTTTATGCTGCAAGAGCGGGCGCGCATATGCGCCGCGACACGGGAGCCGTAACGACCGCAGAGGCCGGAGCTTTCACAGAGGAAATGCCTTGAAACGCGCCATGGCGGCGCGAAGGAAGAACGGGGACGAGGGCGGAAGGAGAGCCGCCGTCGTCCCCGTTTCTTTTCCGCGCAGGCGGCGGAACGGGAAAACGGGGTTCTGCACAGGGCGCTTTCTGGCTGAGGGCACACGGCATGGGGCATTCCGCAGCGGCGCCAGTCACCGCGGCGTGTTTCCTGTCTGCGGGTACGGCAGGCCCGGCGGCGTGCATGAGGAGAATGGGACCCTGAAAACCAGTCGTACAGAATTCGTGCCTGTGCGTCGGCCGTGCCGGGCGGGGAAGAAGACGGGCGCAGAGGGGCGGAGGGAACACTCCCGCATGTCTCAGGCGGCGGGGGAGGTTTCATCGTGCCTGACACGGTATTTTTCTGTTCAGGCACGGCGGGAATCGTTGTCGGAAAGGGCGTCCGTGCTTTTTTTGCGGCGCGGTCATATGCCGTTTTTGCCGGCGGGCATACGCAGCCGGAGCACAAAAGCCGTAAGGCCGCCGAGACCGGACGCTCCTCAGAGGGAATACTCCCTGCCCGGACAGATGCAAAAAGAACGGGGAAGAACACGGCAGAGCATTGCGGCCGCCGAAGATGCGCAGCGGAGCATAAAACAAAAGGGCGCAAGTGACTTGCGCCCTTTTGGGAACCGGACACCCGGCAACAACCGTTACCGTTGCTTCCTTTCGGACCTGGCGGGGTTGGCGGCGCGACCGCCGTCCGGTTCCCTGAAATCGTTGTCGGAAAAATACCCTATCCGGGCAGAGCGCTTTTGTCAAGTTCCGCCCCGGAAGGCGCCGCTTCCCGACGGAAAACGGGAGGGAAAAAGAAACGGGGGCGGGGGGGGCTTCCGGCCTTTTTCCGGGTATTTGCCGCGGCAGAAACAGGCCGTTTTTTTCGCCTGCGACCATATTCCTGCGGCGGAGCAGAGCCTTTTCATGATGAGGCAGCCTTCTTCTCGGGTGTCTTTTTTGTGATAACTGTCTGTAAAGAAAAGCAAAAATATTCGTCTTCGGAAAAAATGAAAAAAGAGGCGGAAAAATGCTTGCCAAAGCCCTGCCTTTTTTATAGAAGAACTGCTGTGCCCAGGTGGTGGAATTGGTAGACACACTATCTTGAGGTGGTAGCGCCGAATGGCGTGGGAGTTCGAGTCTCCCCCTGGGCACCAGTCAGCATGTAAGGGCCGCGAAATTCTTTTCGCGGCCCTTTTGCTTTACCCCGCCCTCTGGCCCCGCCCTCCCCCGGCGGGGCTTTTTTTTCTGCGTCGGGAAAGAGCGATGGAGGCAAAACGGTCTGCATCTGGCGGGATGCGGAGGACGCCGGAAAAATTTTTCCGGGAGAAAACTGCCCGCCGAAAGCTGCCTCAAGGGAAGTTTTTTCCGGGGAAAAAGAGCAATGAACGGAAGATATCCGTTAATATCAAAATATGTTTCCATGGCATAATGCGGAAATATGCCGGCGCGTGTTCTTCTGCTCTTGTGTGCCGATGTGACGCATGTTTATGGCGCGATATTGTTTTTTGTCGCAAGAGTGAAATAATCAGTGATAACCATTCAATATTTTTATTCTATAAAAATTAAATGCGATATCGGATGAAATACCATGCGACGTTCGTGCCGGATACGGCATGTTTGAAGAGCCGCGATGGCCGGGAAAGCAGAAGCGGTGCGTAAGCCTCTGCTGCTGGGAGGAACTGACCGGAAACATACGAACTTTTTTCATGTACACCGGGCATGTCTTCCGAAGCACGCATGGTGAACCGGTATGCGTGGGGAACGCTGCGTAACTACGGCCTGACTTCAGCAGAGCACGCTTGAGCCGATTTCGTCGACCCGGGGCAAGAAACAGAAAACTGCAGGCCGGATGCGTTGTCGGCGGAGGGGCGGGGCCTGATGGAGCCGGGAAACAACGGCCTCCGTACTTTGCTCCAGAGAAGCTTTTTTGGTGTCCGGCGGAAATGGGGCGTTGACAAAGGCATGGTTTTTCAACAACATGATCATACTCTAATGAAATATGCTAACCGGGCCGCAAGGCCGTCTTTTTTCAACTAGGAGAAGGGAAGGCATGACAAGAGAACAGGAACTTGAGATCGCCAACTATCAGGACGCGTGGTCGAAACTGTACCTGCACCTTGCCTCTGCGGCGGACAGGGAATTCGGCATCGACGGCGAACCGCTGCTGCGCGCCGCCGTGCGCCAGTTCGGCATCGACCGCGGACTCGCCCAGCGCGAGAAGCACAGGAAGGCGGGGCTCAAGCTCAACATGGAAAACCTTTTCGGTCACGGCGATCTGCCCGGCGACCCGCGTTTCCGCCGCAACAAGATCAGGCTCACCTCGCAGGAACGCTTTTCCGAAACGCTGGTCTGCCCCATTGCCGAGATGTGGCGCAGCATGGACGGGCTGCGCCTCGGCAGGCTGTACTGCGAGGAATTTCATCACGCCAAGTTCGGCGCCTACGCCCCCCATTCCCAGACGAATCTGAGTCAGACCCTCACGCAGGATGATTCGTTCTGCCGTTTCTCCGTGTATCTGCGTCCCGGCAACCTGACGCCGGAGGAAAGAAAGGAAGCCTTTGCCGAGTTCGACCCCGACTTCGATCCCGCAAAGGTGCAGCCTCTGGAACCCGTGTCGGCCCATGACGGCTTCACCATGCTCTGCGTGCGCATCATCCAGAACATCGTCGTCGTCATGCTCGACGCCTACGGCGAAAAGGGCGAAGCGTGTATGCGCGGCGCCCTGCGCGACTTTGCCGAGGATTTCGCCTCCCACCTCAAGGCCCGCGCCGCCGCGCTGAACCGGCCCTTCGACCGCAGCTTCGCGCTGGCCAATACGCCGCTCGACTTCGCTCCCGACGGTCCGGGGGCGGCCATCTGGGCCTGTTACGACGACCCTCGTCCGAGAAAGCTTTTTGAAGAGGAATTCTACCGCGCCTTCGGGGTGCCCTTCGAAGCGTAGTTTTCCGCAGACGCCTGCGGGAGATGTGCGCTCCCGCCGCTCTGCTGCCCCGTGCCCGTGGTGGTGCCGCCGTAGCTGCCCTGAATGAGATTGTTGTAGTTCTGCAGGGCCTGAAGCGCCTGATTCTGCGTGTAGTTGTAGCGGTCGATATCGGCGTTGATTTTCTGCTGATTGTAGTCGTCCATGGCGGCCCCGGCCTCGCCCAGCGCCGCCGCGTCGGTATAGGCCTGATTGGCGAGCTGCTGCCCCGTCTGCGCGGCCACCACCTGCTGACCTGTGCCCGTGTTGTAAAGCTGGCCCGCCTGCGCGGCGGCATCGGCCCGTTTGTCCCACAGGGCGGAATACATTTCGCTTGCGAGATTGTTCGCCGCATCGGCCGAGGCCGCCTCGTGCGCGCCGGAACCGTAGCGCCCCGCACGGTTGAAATTCCCTTCAAGGCTGGCCTGAGCCTGCGAATTCGCGCGGTTGAACAGCTCGTCCACATAGGGATTGTCTTCCTGCGAAAGCTCATTCAGCGTATTCAGACCCTGATTGTTCGCAAGCGCCTGCCCGGTGGTGATGCTGTTCATGGCGTTGGAACCGTTGTCGATGAGGGAACTGCCGTTCTGCGCCCTGTCCGCCTGCATCTGAAGGGCGTTCTGCGTCCACTCCGACTGATCGGCCACCGTCTGCCCCGGGTAGTAATCGGGCGCCATGCCGCCGTTATGGTACAGCTTCTGCGCCTCTTCAAACACTTCCTTCAGATAGGGCTGCTGCCCTTCCCACGGATCGGCCTTCTGCACCGTGGTGGTGCTGCCGCCTCCCTTTCCTCCTCCCATGGAGCCTCCTTTTTCATGATTGATGCGGCAGGGAGAACCTGAACCGCCCCGGCGGGATGCCCGCAATGCGTTCCGGCCTCCTGCCGCGTTGCCTGCCGCGCCTCCCCGGCCGTGCGCGCCTACAGCGCCGCGTACTCCGCGGGCACGGTATCGCGCGTGTACAGGGTGAGAAGCGCATCGGCGTTGTGCCCGGTGGCGAAGTTGAACACCGCTCCGGGCAGAACGGTGATATCCATGGCTCCCACCCTGTGGATGAAGCGTATGGCCGCCTGATTGTACAGCGGCGTGACGCCGTAACAGCGGTCCAGAAGGTGCCGCCCCTCCTCATCGCGGGCATGGAGCACCGAAGAGAGCGCATAGCGCCCGAAGGCCTGGGTCACGCTCATGCCGCCCGCCGTGCGCCGTGCGCCCTGGGGCAGGGTGGCGAAATGGCATTTTGCCGTTGCGCCCTCCTGATCGGTAAGCCAGAACAGCCCGCACGCCTCGCCGCGGAAAAGGATGATCCACGGATGCACGTTTTCCGAACGCGCCCAGGCGGCAAAGGCGCGCTCATTCATGGGCGGCACGTTGTAAAAGGTGGCCGTGTCGCGGCCCGACTCCTTCAGCCTGCGCCAGAAGAGCATGAATTCCCTGTCCGAAAGGTCGCTTCTGTACATGCGGGAAAACTCGCCCATATCACCCCCCGAGGCCGAAAAGGTCGAGCATGGAACCTGCGCGAAGCGGGGTAAAGCCCATCTTCAGGCCGGACATATCGGCGCTCATGCCCGCCCCGGAAGTTCCGGCCCCGTTCCCCGCCATGGTCGGCAGGGGAAGGTCCGTCACGCCCTCCGCCATGCGGGAGGCTGCATCCACGTTGCTCCCCTGCAGCATGGCCGCCGTGTCCGCAGCCTGCGTGCCTGCGGGAAAGGCCAGCTCACGCCCTGCGCCCGGCATGACGGAGGCGTTGAACACGCCTTCGCTCCCGCCTGCGCCGCTGCCGAAAAGGCCGAGCAGCCCGCCGAGCTTTGCCGCGTCCAGCCCCGCATCCTCACGGGGAAAGGAAACGCTCCCTCCCCGGGGTATGCCCCCCGCCGCCCCCTGCGAAACCGCCACGCGCATGGCGGGGGCGGACGTGTTGGGAGAAACCTGCCTCACATACAGTCCTGCCATGATATCCTCCTGTGTTCTGCACATGCCGTTGCCCGGAAGGCCGGGCTTCGCCGGAGAAAAGCGCCTGCTTCATGCGCCTTGCGCAACACGCCTTCCTGCCGGAAGGTTCATTCCTGCGGCATTTCCGGCCCAGAGCGGCCGGGGCCCTTTTCCCGCAAGCCGTGCAGGCGAAGAGCGCGCCGCCCCATGCGGCCTCATGCTCCGCTCTCCGCATCGCCGCCTTCGCTTCCTGTGCCGATGAGCGCCCAGCCGAAGGCGCATTCGCCCGGCGCGGCGGCAAAACGGAAGGTCATGCTCTCGCGCGTCATCTCGGAAAGCCACCACACGGCCCGGGCCGCCGCCTCGTCCAGCGGAACAAGCAGCGCGAGCCGCCCGGCCCGGCAACGTCCGTCCCTGATGGTAAGGGAAGTTTCTCCTGCGGCACAGACGGCGCGGCCCGTATTGGCCGTGTCGCCCCTGAGCGCCGCGTTCACCCCCACGGCAAGGGCCAGCATCTGCGCCGGGGTGGACGCAGGCACCTGCGGAACGAAATTGGCCATATTCCCTCCTTGAAAGGCTTTTCTTCTCCATGGCACGCCGGCGCGGCGCGGCACAGCGGCAGTACCGCGGAAGGGAGGAACAAAAGAAGTACCGGCGGGGAAAGAAAACAAGAGCGGGAGGGGAAAAGGGGGAGACCTCGGGAGAGGGGCGGCAGGAAGAGGGGAGTATCGTCAGGAATATGGATTCTGAAGCTTCTGGAGCGGAGCGCCGCGGGAGGAGACATGGGCGGCACGGAAAAGGGAGAACGGCGGGGGCCCGGCGTGCGGCCCCCTGCCCCGGCGCGGCGGAAAAAATGCCGGGCACGAAAAAAGGGCGACGCGCCCTTCACGCATCGCCCTGCCCAGGCTTGTTCCGCGGCGGGCCGCCTTTTTCTCTTATACACATCTAGATGCGTGTCAGAGGCAGGCCCTGGAGAAACCGGGTCTTTTTGTCCCGCTGACCCTCTGCCCCCGTTACTAGAATCATGTTTTAAACTCTGCACACTACGGGCCCAGGCTTGTTCCGCGGCGGGCCGCCTCCTGCGGGGACGCGCCCGCCCTCCCGGAGCATCCCCCGCGGCCTGCGCATTCGAGCCGCGCCTCAGTCAAAAAGGCCCAGTATCCCTCCAGCACCGTATCCGCCACCGGGCTTGCGACAAGCGCCCTGCCCACGCCGCGCATCACGGGGGTGAGCGCCATCTTTGCCATGCCCGCTCCGGTCAGCATCAGGGGTATGTCCGCAACAGCTCCCTGCGACACGGAGGCTATGTTCCGTTCCATGTCCGTTTCCGCCTCGGGAAGGCCCATGACATCGGCCCAGGCCTTTCCCGGGTTCGTCAGGCCGACATCACGGCCGAGCATATTCCCGAAGACGTCGACGGGCCGGTTCAGAAGCGTATCCGTCAGAGAACCGAAACCTTCCAGCACATTGCGTACCCCAAGGCCCAGCCCGCGCCCGGCCTCTCCGGCCAGCGCCACGCCGCCGGAAATGTCGGGGATGGGCTCGCCGTTCTCATCCACCGCCCATGAACGGTCGTCTGCAAAAGACGATGAAGGCTCCCGGCCCTGCGCCGCACCGGGAGAAAAAGCCATGGCTCCGCCGCCCAACCCCACAACGCTCCGTCGGTTCCTCTTGACTCCTTGTAAAAGTACACCTAACGTCATTTCTACACTCGGTTGCGGCGCGACAACAGAAATTGGCAGCGGCTGTATACCAGGCATGGACTTCGTTCCTTGAAGATTCCTGGAGATGAAGGGTTTGCCGCCTTCCACGCCGTAACCGAGTTTTTTCATTCGTTCATTTGAAGGATTGAAGACTGTTTTAAGAATAATATTATGATGCTTATCCAAAAAAAATGGTGAAAATATGGGGTCAACGTCATACGGCACAAGTGTACCGTATAGAGCCTGATGCCTTTCCTTTGCGGGTTGCTTCCAGTTTTTTTACCAGAGTTCCCTGTTTTGCATCTAAAAGTTCTGTGAGAGCATCGAGGGTTCTTTCCGCACTCCACCCTTGTTTTTCGGCCCTTGAATAGGCAGGATGCGTCAAAGCATAAACAGAATTTTTTGCCTCTGGATACTGTTTCTGAACTTGGGCAAATATCTCATCCTCAAATGTTCCTGCCGGAATCTTCATCTGTTTTCCTTGGATACCGCCTTTAAAAACTTGGCAGGAAAATCCGGTAATACCGCACCTTCCGCCTCTTCCGGCCTCACGGCTTCCACTCCGGCAAGAAGTCCCAACAGTCCCCCGATTTTTCTCACATCCATATATCGCTCCCTGTTTTTCCTCGTATTTTCCGCGAGCTCTGCGGCCCCTCGCCCGAAAGAAAGAAACGTCGGTGGAAGTCGCCCTCCCGGCATCCCCTCCTTTCTTCTTCCCCGCGCTTTTGCCTCCTCCGCCCTCCCGGGGCATCCCGCGCGGCCTGCGCGCTCTTCCCCGCGCGCCCGCTCTGTGCGCCCGGGCCTGCCGCCCCCTGAGGCAGAAGGCAACCTGTTTCTCCCGCCCGCACCTTCCCTCCCCACCGCCAGGCGGCCCCTCCCCGCCTTCCCCACGGCCCCATGCCTCCCCACGCCGCGTTCACGGCGTCCTCACATCCCTCCTTCCTGCTCGACGAGCGCTTCCACGCCCACGGCATGGCTCCAGTTCTCCCCGGCGGGAATCCGCACCCGCGCGGCCAGGTACACGGTGGAAAGGTGCTGGTAGCACACCCCGTCACGCTGCTGCCTTGCGTATGCGCCGAATCTGCGCGCATCCATCTCCCTCGTACGATACACGGGCAGGGCCTCGGCCGCGCCGCTGTCCACCAGAGGGCGCAGGCCGTGCACCATCATTCTGTCCCCGCCGTGTTCCGCCGTGTCGATGACGGCCTCCATCGTCGGGCCGTTGAAGCCCGCAAGTTCATGCGCTGCGGTAAAGCACGACACCACGCTGAGTTCCCCGCTCTTGAACACGGCAAGGTCGAGTGAGGAAAAGGGAAGCGCGTCCAGCGTGCCGAAGGCGTCCAGATCTTCCAGCGTCATGCCGCCGCGCGAATAGTCCTGAAACAGCATTTCGGTATCCGTCTCGCCGCAGGACCAGCGGTCGAGCATGTAGTTGTACACAAGCAGCCTGTCGTGTACGCCGGGCGGCGCGTCCGGCGTGGCGAAGCTCCACAGGGCGATGTGATGTCTGTTGTCGTGCACGCCGCGCACGTCGCCCATCCTTTCCGGCGAAAGGGTGTTGAAGAACCATTCGTCCACCCGCTCCACGCCTATGGCCTTCACGCTCACGCCGTCGGTCATGCGCCAGCCGTCTTCCGAAAGGAACACGCACGCGCCGCCGCATACCACGGGAGAATACGGAGCCGCACAGCCGTGTTCCCTGTCCACGGTGTCGAACTGGAAGATGTAGGGCGTGCCCACATAGGTGGCCCGCTGTATGGCCCGCTCCAGAAAGACAAGCCCGTCCACGCCGCCTACGCCGCCCACCACGGCCTGCACCTGCCCGCCTACGGGAAACACCTGAATGTCGGACTGGATGTACTGCGCATCGTTGCTGCCCGGTTCCGGCCACTCGTCCGGCCTGTCCAGCCCCGACCAGCGTATGGCGTTTCTCCTCTCCGAAAGCCGCCCCAGCACCAGAAAGTCGCGTATCACGCCGAGAACCTCGCCCTCAGGCGCGCCTTCCACGGCCGCGAAATCCTGCGCCGTCCCCGCAACCGTGCTTTTCAGCAGCGTGGAGCCGAAGAGCGCGTACACCGCATCGCCGTATTCGGCAAAGGCTCGCACAGGAATCGCCGTTTCCCCCGCGTATTTCCGCACCCAGGAAGCGCCTTCCAGCGTATAAAGCCCCTCCTGCGTGGCCGCGAAGGCAATGTTCGTGCCGTACAGGTCGCGCCGCGCATACGCCGCCTTCACCTGCGAAGGCAGAGCATCGAACTTCAGTTCCGCCACGGAAGACATGGGCCGGTACCCCCGCGCGGAGGGAATGACGTTCCGCGCCTCCGGGGCCTGCGTGCCGTTCAGAAGCGCGGCGTCCGGTTCCCACGGCCCGAAATCGAGCCTTGTTTTCGTCATTGCCACTGTACCACCTCCACCCATGCCGCATCGCCGGGCCGGGGAATCTCCCTCCACGGCGCAGAGGGCGCGCCCTGCGCCTGCGTCCAGCTTCCATCCTCATGCTGCGCCGGCGTCCAGCCCCATCCCTTGTATTCCGCCAAAAACGCCGCTCCCGCCGCGCCCGTACCCGGGCCGGGTTCGATGCAGCGCACACGAAGAAAAACGATGCTCTGCCCCGTATCCGCCGAAAGGCCGGAAAGAGGCGTCGTCCGCACCCGGACAAAGGAAAAAGCCTCCCCGCCCGCACCCTGCCCCGAGCCCGCAAGGGGCCGCACACGCAAAAGCGCAAACGTCTGCCCGCTTTCCGCTTCTCCTGCGCCGTAAAAAGGCCGCACGCGCAGAAGGGGAAGAAGCCCGCCTGCAAGCGCGGCATCCTCACGCACATCCTCGCGGATACGCAGGGCAAAAAACGCCCCGCCCGAGACGACGTCGCCCCCGGCAGGAAACACACAGCGCACGCGAAGGGATTCCTCCGCCTGACCGGAACGCGCCGAAAGGCCGGAAAGAGACGCCGTGCGTACCCGAAGAGAGGAAAGAAGCGCTCCGCTCTCCCCTCCGGCCGACGCCGTGAAGAAAAACACCCGCAGAAGCGCAAGCGCCTGCCCGCTCTGCGCCGCGCCTGCGCCGGCAAAGGGACGCCTGCGCAGAAACGACGCCGTCGCCCCGCTTTTCGCCGCATCCGTGCGGACGCCCGTACGGACGCGCAGGGCGGAAAACGACTGTCCGCTTTTGCCCGAACCGGGAAGCGCGATGACCTTCTTCCGTACCGGGGCAAGCGACTGCCCGCTTTTGCAGGGTTCCGAAAGCGTGAGGGCGTATTCGCCCGCCGTGGTCCATACGGAACTGTCCAGCGACCACGGCAGCTCATCCAGCGTTCCCCAGGTATCGAGCCGCTCCAGCGTCTGCGGCGGAGCCTTTGTCGCCTTGAAGGAACCCGCCATGGCCTAGTCCATGGTCAGCGTGAGGCCGTTTGCGTTGATGCGGTAGATATCTCCCTTGAGCAGCTCCTTGGGATCGGTGATGCTCCCGTACCACACAAGGTTTCCGCTTGTGGCCGCGTCGAACAGCCCCCAGGCCACCGCCGTGCCCCAGGAGGCCGTGGCCGTGGGAAACTCTATGGCTGCGCTGTTCTTCATGCTGCCGTTTGAAGGATTGCCGAAGGTCACCTGCCTGCGCGCATACGCGCCGCCCGACACTTCCGTGCCGCCCCCCGTTTCCCCGGGAGTCGCGGTAAAAAGCGCAAGGTAATAGGGCCCTTCGTTCTTGAACAGGGTCAGCAGCTTGTCTTCTCCGTGATTGGTCAGGCTCATGCTATATCCTCCTTGCCGGGCGCATGGTGATGTTGGCCGTGAACCGCGCCCGCTGTTCACAGGACTCCGCCTTCTGCCTTGCGGCGGAATAGTACTGCGTCCACATCTCAAGGGGCGCGCTCCCCCGCGTGAACGGCCCGCTTTCCACCAGCGCGCCGTAAAGGTACAGATCGGGAAACATGAGAAGCACCGCATTGTCCGGCTGCTTCTCGCCGAGCGGCTCTATTTCCGCATAATAGGTGAGGTAAAGCCTGCCCGGCCCGTCCGGCGCAGGCAGAAGAAACAGGTCGCGCCCGATGATGGTGTATTCGCGCACTCTGCCCGCCTCCCGCCTCTGCCCGTAGGTGTCCGGCGGAAGGTAGCGCAGATTCTCCGTGCGGCCGCCTTCGTCCATGAAGGTAAGGTCGCGCATTTCCAGAAACACGTCCCAGTTGCCCGCCTGCCTGCGCCACGGCAGAGGAACCGCGCTCTGCATGGCCTGCACCTCCGCTTCCGCCCGCCGCTCCATGAGCCGGAGCCGGAGCTCCCGGTTCATGCGCCGCTCCGCAAGGGCGATGAAGGTGGGTATTCTGTCCGTCATGTCGTCGCGGCCGAGGTAGTCGGCCACGGCTTCGCAAAGCCCCGTGTAGCTGGTAAGATCGGCCATATCAGTCCCCTCCAAAGAAACTTCCGAGCAGCCCGCCCAGGGCCATGTCCCGCCCGGGCGTGGCAAAAAGCTCCCTGCCGACGCCGCGAGTCACAGGCGAGGCGGCCATCTTCGCCATGGCCCCGCCGCCCAGGATCATGGGAACGGCTTCCGCAGCACCTCCTTCCAGAAACGCCATTCTCTTTTCCAGATCCGTTTCAGGAACAGGAAGCCCCATCGCGTCGGCAAGCTCTTTGCCGGGGTTGCCAAGCCCAATATCGTATCCGAAAAGCCGCCCCACGGCGTTGACGGGCTGATTCAAAAACGTATCTGAAACATCGCCCAGGCCTTCCAGCACGTTGCGCGTGCCGAGGCCAAGGCCGCGCGTTATCTCATCCTGCCACGAAGAAGCACCGCCTGCATTCTTCTGAGCAGCCTGCGCTTCGCCGGGATAAAGTAGCGCAGCACCTGTCCCGGTAAGAAGGGCAGCTCCATTGACAAGTGGATCCTGAAAGTTTATTTTTTTATCAGATTCGACAGCAGAAAGCTGACGCTGCGTAAACGAGCCGTCTTCGGCGGCATAGTTAGATGGGACATTGCGCCTCCCCGAATCTGAACTCCCCAACTTGTTGGGGAGTTTTTCTGTTTTGGGGTCATACACAGTCCATATGCCCGCCCTGCCTCCGTCTTCAGGCTCAAGAATACCCAGATAGGTTGTGTTCCCATGCGGTACAACAATACCTGTCGGGTGTCCTTCTTTTGTCGTAACAAACCTTCGTCTGGTGCTTGTGGTAATGCTGTTCAGCATATCGCCAACTTCATCAGGCGTTTTTTTATGTTTTTGTTTCGGCTTGTCGATCCGTGAGTTCTTGACATGCGCGACATCTTCGGCGGTCATGACATGTTCAGGTTTCGTATATTCAGGATTTCTTTTCTGCAGCTCACCAAGATCATCTTCTGAAAAGCGGCCAAGAAGACCACCTCTTATGTTGCCTGTCCTTATCTGCTCTACAATATCGGCTACGCCTTTCCCATTCCATGGGCGCGCCGCTTCCGCCTCATCCGGCGTTACGGCTGTCGCTCCGGTCATAAGTCCCAGAATCCCGCCAAGCTTCTTCACGTCCATCCTCATACTCTCTCCAGCGTCGTGCGGAAGGCGCGGTTGTCCGGGTCGTTCAGAAATTTCCGCATGGCCTCCGGGTCGTTCAGAATGTCCAGCCCCTGCGCGGCCGCGATATCCGCCACCGCCACGGGGATGGAGGCCACGCGCCGGAAGGTGGGCGCTTTCTGAAAGCCGCATTTCTGCGCGTTCTGCGCTTCTTTGTTCTGCCTTATGATGTCCGTCACGTCCTGAAGGCGGGAAAGAACGCCCTCCTCCGTCACATAATCCCACACGCCGCCCGCACCGCCCAGGCACGCGCCGCGCACCCCCTGCGAAAGTTCAAGCATCACTTCACCTCTTTTTTCCCCGAGTCTAGCAGGGCAAGGGCCCGCGGCACAGGAAGGGCGTCTCCGGGCGTCTTTGCCGCATCCCTTCCGGCCGCAGACCACGCTGCACGACGAAGCCCCCAGCCCGCGCGGCAACTGCCGCAGGAGCCGGCCGGGATAAAAACACATGCTCTCTTCCCTGTCCCTGCGGCCGAGGCAGTCGCGGCCCGCGTTTTCGCCCCCCCCTCCGGCAAGGGAACCTTCCTCAAGGCTCCGTTTACAAAGGTATATGGCGAGGGAACGCCCCTCCGCCCGGAGCGTCTTCCTTTTTCGGGCCCGCCGACGACGGGAACAGCCCTCGAAAAACTCCGGCGAAAACAAAAACGCCGGGCAGAACGCCCGGCGCACATGCTCCGCAGAAAAAACGCCCGCAGGGACGTTTGCTTTCTTCGCCTCTCCCGCCGCATCCGCCGGGCCGCCTGCGCTTTCCCCGGGAAAAACACGTCCCGCCTGCACAGCGCATCCCCTTGGAAAACACGTCCATATCGGAAAGACGAAAGTCACGAAAAACAACCATGAGAAAGGCCGTCAGCCGGAAGGCCCCGCCGCCAAAGAGCATCGAAACGGCTTCCGCAGCCCCGCCTTCCAGAAACGCCATTCTCTTTTCCAGATCCGTTTCAGGAACAGGAAGGCCGAAAAAGTCCGATATCGTCTTCCCCGGATCGGAAAGGCCCGGCGTCGCCCCGCCGCCCAGGCCTTCCAGCACATTGCGCGTGCCGAGGCCGAGGCCGCGCGTTATCTCATCCATGACGTTCCGCCACGGTGCACCGTCACCGGATTCACCCTTCTGCGCCGCCTGCGCCTCGCCCGGGGCAAGGGCGGCGGTTCCTGCTCCTCCCATAGCCCATGGGAACGCCTTATAAATATTCGGATCGTCAGGATTGAATGTGCCGCGATTCTGGACGGACTTGATCTGGTTCGGCTCTTTTACCATCCAATAACCTTTATCAGGCACATGGACGTAGTCCAGATCCTGAACCGGCAGGCCAGCACGCCGTGCCGCGCGTTTTTCCGGCAACCCATACGTTCCTTTCAGATAGACATCCATCTGATGAGGGCCATACGGCGCAGGCTTTTCGGCAAAATAAAAGCCCTCACCATAAGCGCCCAGACTGTTTATCTTGTCTGTGGAAAAAGTATCAAAAACGGCGTCTGTATTGTGGTGAACGACAAGAGGTCGGCCTTCACCATCAACGACTTTGGAAGAGCGCTTGACATCGTCAAGCTTTTGCCCCAAAATCAATCGTGAGGCTTGGGGTGCGCTGCCGTTGGCAGTCTTGAACGCATCTTCGAGCCTCTTTTTATTTTCCACCTCATGCAGATAAAGTCCCTGCCTGTCTTTACCTGTTTTTACAACAACTTCCCCGGCATAATCCGTATCGCCGATACGCACGGGCGCGGATATCACCGACGTGTCGTACCCTCTCCCTTTCCAGTTGCTTTGCCGGTCAAACACCGTTCCTTTTCTGATGATATCCGGCACCGCAGCGAACGCGGCCGACTTTTCCCTACCTATACCGTGCCCCATCGAATCTTTGACGCCTTCAAGGTCAAGGATCACGTCTCCAAGCTCCGGGCTTCGCACCGCCCCTCGGAACATCTCGTCATACCATGCCGGAACTTTTTCCGTCAGCGGCACTCCATCCTTCTGAAATTCTTTTCCGGTCAACGTCACTACCGGTCTCCCGGATACGGCTTCATGATAGGCTTTTGCAGCAGGCCAGTTTCCAAACCAGGCCTTGAAAAACGGGCTTTCCGTGCCCATATCGCGGTACAGCTCCCCGGCCGCTTCAACTATCTCAGGATTATCCGCCCATCCTTTGGGTAAATCATTGTAGTCGAGGCTGTCGGCAAACTTTCCGAGCAGTCCCATGAACTTCTGGGGTATCTTCGCCATCACACACTCTCCAGCGTCGTGCGGAAGGCACGGTTGTCCGGGTCGTTCAGAAATTTCCGCATGGCCTCCGGGTCGTTCAGAATATCAAGCCCCTGCGCGGCCGCGATATCCACCACCGCCACGGGGATGGAGGCCACGCGCCGGAAGGTGGGCGCTTTCTGAAAGCCGCATTTCTGCGCGTTCTGCGCTTCTTTGTTCTGCCTTATGATTTCCGTCACATCCTGAAGGCGGGAAAGAACGCCCTCCTCCGTCACATAATCCCACACGCCGCCCGCACCGCCCAGGCACGCGCCGCGCACCCCCTGCGAAAGTTCAAGCATCACTTCACCTCTTTTTTCCCCGAGTCTAGCAGGGCAAGGGCCCGCGGCACAGGAAGGGCGTCTCCGGGCGTCTTTGCCGCATCCCTTCCGGCCGCAGACCACGCTGCACGACGAAGCCCTCAGCCCGCGCGGCACCTGCCGCAGGAGCCGGCCGGGATAAAAACACATGCTCTCTTCCCTGTCCCTGCGGCCGAGGCAGTCGCGGCCCGCGTTTTCGCCGCCCCCCTCCGGCAAGGGAACCTTCCTCAAGGCTCCGTTTACAAAGGTACATGGCGAGGGAACGCCCCTCCGCCCGGAGCGTCTTCCCTTTTCGGGCCCGCCGACGACGGGAACAGCCCTCAAAAAACTCCGGCGAAAACAAAAACGCCGGGCAGAACGCCCGGCGCACATGCTCCGCAGAAAAAACGCCCGCCGGGCCGCCTGCGCTTTCCCCGGGAAAAACACGTCCCGCCTGCACAGCGCATCCCCTTGGAAAACACGTCCATATCGGAAAGACGAAAATCACGAAAACAATCATGAGAAAGGCCGTCAGCCGGAAGGCACCGCCGCCAAAGAGCATCGGAACGGCTTCCGCAGCCCCGCCTTCCAGAAACGCCATTCTCTTTTCCAGATCCGTTTCAGGAACAGGAAGGCCGAAAAAGTCCGATATCGTCTTTCCCGGATCGGAAAGGCCCGGCGTCGCCCCGCGGCCCAGGCCCTCAAGCACGTTGCGCGTGCCGAGACCGAGGCCGCGCGTTATCTCATCCATGACGTTCCGCCACGGTGCACCGTCACCGGATTCACCCTTCTGCGCCGCCTGCGCCTCGCCCGGGGCAAGCGCCGCAGCCCCGGCCCCGCCCGCAAAAAGCGGCGGCAGGCCCTTGCGGAGCGCGTCCATTGCGGGTATATTGGAGTCATCAGAAACGCCGTCAGCAGAGAACGCTCGCTGCGTGGCCCCTCCCTCAGGGGAGTGTGAGGTATCAGGATGGAAGGCGGAACCATCCGGCGTTTCCCAGGCACGGCTCTTCATGTTGAGGAGCCGTTTGTTACTTAATGGGTTCACCTGATGCAGATAGGTAAACTCTTCAGAAGGTCGTAAAGCACCTCTTCCCCCTGTGCTACTCCCTAAAACGCCAACACTTTCAGCATAGGGTTTATTGGCACGCACATAAAATCTGTTCTGTCCTGTAGTCAGAGACTCTACCAGATCTTCTATTTCTTCATTGGACATATGCCCATGTCGGACATTCCAGTAATGCTGGATATCATTTCTATCAGCAGCTAACTTGCGAGTATGGAACGCTCCATTATCTTCCCTTGCTGCCTTGAACATGTCTTTCGGCAATCGTTCCTGAAACTCGAACACCGGCTCCGTCATCGGCAGGGCCCCCTTTGACGCCTTATCGAGAAGATTCAGCAGGAGCCGACCATCTTTGGAATAGACCGCCGCTTCCGCCTCGTCCGGCGTTACGGCTGCCGCTCCGGTCATAAGTCCCAGAATCCCGCCAGGCTTCTTCACATCCATCCTTACACACTCTCCGGCCTCGCGCGGAAGGCGCGGTTGTCCGGGTCATTCAGGAATTTCCGCATGGCCTCCGGGGCGTTCAGAATATCAAGCCCCTGCGCGGCCGCGATATCCGCCACCGCCACGGGGATGGAGGCCACGCGCCGGAAGGTGGACGCTTTCTGAAAACCGCATTTCTGCGCGTTCTGCGCTTCTTTGTTCTGCCTTATGATTTCCGTCACATCCTGAAGAGGGAGCTTTTGCGCGACACGATGCCGGAACTTGACGAAGCCCCCGTTCTGCCGCACAATTCTCGCTGAGGCCCGGGGTGCGCTTCCTTCAGTGGGAGTCTTGAACGCATCTTCGGGCTTCTTTTTTTGCCCGGACAACGTGCCCGGAACGGCTCTGCCCGGCCCCATGAGGGCCTTCCCACGACTTTTCCTGAGCCCCGCCCCCTGCCGGGCAGAAGAGCGACGTTCTTTTTAGCCCCTGCCCGCACGGCAACAGATGTCACGGCTCTCCGGGAGGCGTTACGGTGCCGCTCCGATCGGCCCCCAAAAGCCCGACAGGCCTCTTCACGTCCAGCAGCACACGCTCTCCGGCGTCGTGCGGAAGGCACGCTGTCCACACGTCCAGCATCTCCGGCCCTGCGCGGCGGCAAAGTTCCCCGCCCTGCGTTTTCTCTGCCGAAGGAGACGCTTCGGAAGAAGCGGCATCCCTCACGCCCCGCACGGAAAAAAACGGCCTTACAGTCCGGCTGCCGCTTCCGCAAAAAGTTCGCGGAAGCAGCGCAGGGCCGGACCTTCTTCGCGGTTTCGGTGATGCACGCAGAGAATATCCGCCCCCTTCTCCGCCATGGGCACGGCAATTTCCACAAGCGAGCCCTGCGCAATATCCCGCTCCACGGTAAAACGCGGCAGAAACGAAACGCCCATGCCTTCCGCCACGCAGCGCCGTATGGATTCGATGTTCCAGATTTCCACGGTGCTCGACAGCCGTATGTCCCGCACGCGCAGGTATGCTTCCATCCGTTCCCGGAACACGCTGCGCGGTTCGTTGATGATGAAGGCCACGTCTTTTTCCTGATGGAACGAGGTAAAGTCCCTGAGACTGTCCGGCATGGAAGGAGCGGCCACCAGCGCCCCTTCCGCCCGGCCCAGTCTTTCCAGAGAAAGGCTGCTCGTATGCCCGCCCACATCGTAGTACAGCCCCATGTCGTACTCGCCGGAAAGCACGCCGTTGCGTATGTCGTGGCAGTTGGCGCAATGCAGTTCCAGCCGCACACGGGGCGCCTTCTGCGTGAAACGGCCCAGCATACGGGGTATCAGGCAGGAAAGCAGCGATTCCGCCACGCCTATGCGCGCCTGCCCCGCAGGTTCCACGCCTTCGCCGCCGTACTGCAATATGTTCCGCATCCCCGAAAGCACGGCCTCCAGATGCGGCAGAATATCCTTCCCTGCACGGCTGAGCACCATGCGCCTGCCCACACGCTCGAAAAGCCGCAGGGAAAGCTCGTTTTCCAGCCGCCGCACCTGAAAGGTCACGGTGGACTGCGAACAGTGAAGGCGCTGCGCGGCCTTCTGATAGCTTCCCTCGGCAAGAATGGCCTGCACCACGCTGAGACTCCGTATATCCATGCGCCGTCTCCTTATTCCCCAACATCCGGGACGCCCGGTATCCGGCACCATCCAGTCCGCCCGGACGCAACATGCTCCGTCATGCTCCGACAGGACCGATGCCTGTTCCGCCGGGGAAAGGCGGAAATCCCCGTGCCCCGCAGAACGTTCTTCCCGCAGGGAACATCCCCACAGAACCCGCATTTCCCGAATGCCCGGCAAGGCCGCCTTCATGTTCCGCCCCCGGATGCGGCAGGAAGATCCTCAATGCCGCACGGATGCGCCGCCCTCACGGCCTGCCCGGAACCTTTCCGCACCGTCCCCTGTCGGCGGACACGGTTCTCCCCGGGACTTCCGGGAATCTGTTCTCCGGCGCCTGTTGCGCTCCCTGAATGCGGCCCCGGCAGGCCTTCCACCGCGTCCCGCAAAAAACAGAAGCCGCCGACACGGCCCTTTTCCGGGAACCTGTCGAATCACGCACGCCTCTGTACCGGAGGCGCTTCCGCACAAACGCGCTCCCCTGTTGCCGTCTGCGTCAGCCTTTTCATCGATAACATAAAACTTCATTATCTATATTATTCGCTTTTCCGATATCAGTTTTTACCCTATGGTCGGAACTGCGGCAAGACCCGTCCGTGTTCCGGCGGCCCCGCCTGTGGAAAAGCAGCGAAGGGAATTTCCGGCAGCACGAAAAAACGTCCGTCGGCACGGGTCTTTCCACGCTTTACGCCTGTCTTCGTGCTCCCCGTCTTCAAGGAGAAGTGTCATGTCCCTGCTGCCCGCATTCCTGGCCTTTACCTTCATCACCGCCTTCACCCCCGGCCCCAACAACATTCTTGCCCTGAGCACGGGCGTGCGGCGCGGCTTCCGGGGGGCCCTGCCGGTCGTTTTCGGCATCTGTGCCGGATTCTTGAGCGTGATGTTCCTGTGCGGCCTGCTGGTTTTCTCGCTCTCTTCCCTCTCGGCAACCTTCATGACGGCCATGAAGTACGCCGGGTGCCTCTATATTCTGTGGCTGGCATGGCATATCGCCGTCTCCAAGGACGACGGAACAGAAAACGCCAGACCCGGGGCAGACTTCATGACCGGCTTCATCCTGCAGTTCGTCAATGTTAAAATCATGATTTACGGCATGACCGCCTATTCGGGCTTCATCTTCCCCTGGAATCACTCCTTGGTATCTCTGCTGGTCGGCATGGGCGTGCTCACCTTCATCGGGGCCGCGGGCGTCGTCGCCTGGGCGCTTGCCGGAGCCGTGCTGCAGCGCTTCTTCCGCGACCATGCAACCCTCATGAACGCCGTCATGGCCCTTCTGCTCCTTGCCTGCCTCATTCCCATGCTGGGCTGAACGCCCCCCTGCACACGCCGGAACCCCGAAGGACAGGCGCCGGGTACTGAACCCGCACGACCCGGGCCATCCGCAACGCAGAACCATGCCGTCCCTATCCTGTGAGAAGGCCCCGGCATGAAGCAGAAAAGAGGAGCCCTCATTTCTCCCCGGGCTCAAAGTCGCCCAGTCCCGACGCGGCAAAGGAAACAGCCTCCGCTCTGTGCGCCTTTCTCTGTTCGCCGGGGTCTGTGCCCTGGGCGAAAAGCTCCCGGTCCTGGTCTCCGGCCTGCCGGGCAAGCTTCAGGGAAACATCCGGGTACACGCCGAGGGCAAGGGTTTTCTGCTTTCCGGCAAAGCGACAGGAGAACCGCCAGTATTTCCCGCCTTGCAGGTTCAGCCCGCCGCCGTCGGCTTCCTTGCCAACCTTCTCCCCTTTCCGGGCGCGACCGTACAGCGCTTTTACCTTGGAATCTGTCAACGGCATGGAAACTTCCTGTTGGTATCTCGACTTTTCATCCCCGGCAGACGGGAACAGATACCAACAAAAGTACCAACAAAAAATGGCGTCGTCCATGTACTACCGCGATTCACGCCAGTTCATGACAGACGAACAAAAAAGAAAAAAGAAAGTCCCCGCAGACGTTTACAGACTACGGGGAACTTTTATGGATTTTTTTCTGGCGGAGGGAGAGGGATTTGCCCCCCGGAGGGCCTCAACGGTTTTCAAGCCCGCCGCAATCAGCCGCTCTGCCATCCTTCCTAAAAATGTGTTTCGTGGTGCTCCGTCCCGTCTGCGCAGGACACGCTGTACGGGCGCGGAACCTGCACGACTCGGGCCTTGCCTGCGGCGGAAATGAATTCCGCCTGCGCGGCCCTCGCGGCCCGGCCGCCTGATGGCTGGCCGGGGGCCCCCGCGCGTTGAACGACCTCTCCGTTGCCATCCCGGAGCATGTCGTCCCGTCTGCGCAGGACACGCTGTGCGGGCGCGGAACCTGCACGACCCGGGCCTTGCGGCCCCGGAATCAGGTTCCTGCGCCGTGCCTCTCAGGCAAGAGGCGCACGACAGCGGCAGACAGCATACGGCCAAAGAAACGGAGCTGTCAAGGTGCGCCGCGCTACAGGTAGGCGGGCATATGGAACGTGCCGTCCTTCTCGGGAGAAAGTTCGGCGTAGCTTTCGGAAGTACCGGCCACAATGGGCATACGCTGCCCCTTGAGCTTGTTGTACTCGGCCGCAAGTTCGCGCATTCTGGCAAATTCCGGCATGTTCACCACGCCGTGTTCCAGAGCCGTGCCCACGCAGGAAACAAGCAGCATACCCGCGGACCCGCTCTTCACCTCCAGACGGATGCCGGAAATGACGTTGGCGCCCATTTCCAGAGCCTGCATCTTGGCCACGTTGATGGCGCGCTGTTCGGCCATGCGTATTTTCTTGAGATATTCCTCGGATTCGCCG
The DNA here is from genome assembly GCF_900155525.1 of Mailhella massiliensis. Classification (NCBI taxonomy): domain Bacteria; kingdom Pseudomonadati; phylum Thermodesulfobacteriota; class Desulfovibrionia; order Desulfovibrionales; family Desulfovibrionaceae; genus Mailhella; species Mailhella massiliensis. Next base: position 376,736 of record NZ_LT706952.1, on the reverse strand, counting down.
CCGAAGAAGTCGGAAAGCACGTTGGAAATACCCGTGAACGCCCCCACGCCGATGACCGCGTAGCCGGAAACCACGCCCTTCACGCCGCTCGTCCAGGTTTCGGGGTGCGGGGTGGTGAATACCTCTATCTCCTTGAGGATCTGTTCCTGATACTGACCGAGTTCCGCCTTGAGGTCGCCCAGGCGTTCTTCGCGCGCAAGGGAAAGTTCCTTTACCTTGTCCATGGCGCAGGACATGCACATATCATGCGCGTCAATATCAAACCGGGCAAAATCGGCGATGCTCTCCGCGCACAGGTGACGGATGCCGCCCCGTTTGCTGAATTTCCTGCCGCAGATACGGCAATCCAGTGCATTCTGCATAGTGTTACCCGCCTTTACGTTTGTCCCGCAGCCTCCGGGCGACGCTTCGGGAACGTGCAAAAGAAAAAACAGAACAGGCGAAAGAAAAGTATAAGTGCGGAACGGCACTTAGGCAAGAGCCGCGCTCCGGCCCCTCCCGGAGGGCAGCTTCGGCCCTTTTGACAAATGAAAAAAATAACATAGCTTTTTTTTCCCGGCGCAAAACCGGCCTTCCGGCGCGTTTTTTTTCTTCGCGTTCAGGAAAGCTTCATATATTCTCCACGGTTATGCAGGGAAAAGTTTCTCCCGCCCCATAACGGGGGCCCCCGGGGCATGTACAGGGAGTGAAACGAAAGGCGTTTTCACCGTTGCAAGACGCCTCTTTTTAAACTAATATAACAAAGTTCACTGGAACCGCCGCAATAATGGCATGGAATTTCAGGTGGTTCCGACATGCCTCCCTTCCGGCCCGGCCGGAGGATGCGCACTGTCTTTTTTATCACCTCAACCAGCACGAGGCATCGGGATGGAGGAGAGGAACAACACAACCACACCGGCGAATGCGGCGAAGAAATGCTGCTGCGGCTGGGGCGCGTTTGTCGTGGGGCTGGTCGTGGCCCTTATTCTGGGATGGTGGGTTCTGCCCAACCTTATGAAGGAAACCAAAAGGCAGCCCATCGCCTTCAGCCACGTCGAACATGTACAGAATCAGGGCATGACCTGTGAGCAGTGCCATTTTGTACGCGCCGACGGCACATTCAGCGGAACGCCCACCACCGCCCAGTGCGCCGAATGTCATTCGACGATTCTGGGGTCCGACCCCGAGGAAGCGCGTTTCGTCCGCGAGTACGTCCAGACCGGCCGGGAGATCAAGTCCGAATGGCTGATCTACCAGAAGCAGCCCGACAACGTGTTCTTCAGCCACGCTCTGCACTTCGGTCCTCTGGCCGAACTGAAGGGGCCGAAGGAAATCGCCGGGTTCTGCTCGCGCTGCCACCTGAACGTGGCCGAAACGGACGTTCCCCCCGTTTACCGGGAAAACAGGCTTTCGGGCTATTCCGAAAACACCATGCTGATGTGGGGGTGCGAACGCTGCCATGCCGAACATATGGCCATGGGCAACACCAACGCCAGCAACGCCTGCTTCACCTGCCACAAGTAAGGCAAAAGCGAGGAAATCATGGACAGACGAGGATTTCTTAAATTTGCCGCCGGCGGGACCGTGGGCCTCGTGGCGTCTCCCATCATCTGGAACACTCTTTACGACGCCGTGTACTGGACGCAGAACTGGGGCTGGCTTCCGCGCCTGAAGAAGGGCGCGAGCGAGTACCTGCCCACGGCGAGCAAGCTCTGCCCTTCCGGCACGGGCTTTCTGGTCCGCACCGTGGCGGGCACGCCCGTGCGTACCATCGGCGATAAGAACAACCCCGTGACCCACGGGGCCATCACGGCGCTGGCCGCCGCCGAAGCCGAGCTTCGCGTCAGCCCCGCGCGCCTCAGAACCCCGCTGCGCCGCTCCGCCGACGGCGCGTACATCGCCGTCACCTGGGCCGAGGCCGAACGCCTCATCAAGGAAAAGATGCAGGGCGCGGGTTCCTCCGTGGCCGCCGTTTCCGGCGACCCGACCTCCAGCATCAACGAAGTGCTCTCCTCGATTCTGAATCAGAAGGGTTCTTCCGACTTCTACTTCATGCCCGGCGATGAACAGCCCGCCGCTCTGGCCTGGGAGGCCATGGGCGGTCAGGGACGCCTCGGCTACGACATGGAAGGCAGCGACTGCATCCTTGCCGTGGGCGCTCCCGTGCTGGAAAGCTGGGGCGTGGTGGCCGCCAACCGCAGCCTGTTCAACCGCACGCACCCCGTGGCCGGAGAAGCCACGCAGAAATTCCTGTATGCGGGCGCGGTGCAGAACAACACCGCTGCGGGCGCGGATCTGTGGCTGCCCATGAAGAGCGGCACCGACATGGCGCTCATGCTGGGCCTTGCCCACCTGCTCATCAAGGCGGGCAAAAAGGGCTTTGCCGCCGGGCTTTCCAACTTCGCGGCCTTTGCCGAAGCCTACACGCCCGAAAAGGTTGCCTCCATCACCGGCGTGCCCGTGGCTCGCCTTGAGGAAGCGGCCAGGATGCTCGCCGCCGCCAAACGCCCGCTGGTCATCGCGGGTTCCGCTCTCGGTTCCGGCGGCGCCGCAGGCCCCGTCATGGCGGCCGTTGCCCTGAACATGCTGCTCGGCAGCGTGAACAGACAGGGCGGCATGGTGGACATGCCCTTCCCCGTTTCCGTGGTGGACAACGCCACCGAATACCGCGCCACCCTCAAGAAGAGCTTCGTGGACTACACGCAGGCCGTGGCCTCCGGCAAGACCAAGGCTCCCGCCGTGCTGCTCGTGTATGCGGCGAACCCCGTCTACGCCCTGCCCTCCGACGCAGGCGTGAAGGAAACGCTGTCCAAGGCCGGCTTCACCGTGGCCGTGGCGAGCTTCATGAGCGAAACCTGCGCGCAGTGCGACCTGGTGCTGCCCGCCGCCCTGGGCATGGAAGCCTTCGACGACGTGCAGACGCCCTACGGTTCCGGCCGCGTGACCTATGCGCTGGCGCGCCCCGTGGCCAAGCCCTTCGAGAACGCGCGCGGCGCGGGTGAATTCTTCATCGCCCTTGCGCAGGAACTGGGCCTGGAACTCGGCGTGAAGGACATGCCCGAACTTCTTTACAAACATGCCTATGCTCTGGGCGCCCCCTTCCGTTCCATGCTGGAGGAAGGCAAGGTGCATGTGGCCGGCTTCGAGCTGCCCGCCTCCCCGCTGTTCTACAACTGGGAAGCCATCCGCAAGGCGGCCTCGGCCCCCGGCGCGGAAGGCGATCTTCAGGTCGCCCCGGTGGTGGTGCTCGCCATGGGCACGCCGCAGACGGCCATTCCGCCCTTTGCCACCAAGGTGGTCACCGACTACCAGCTCAAGGGCAAATACAGCGTGGCGCAGATGAACGGCGCAACGGCTGCGAAGCTGAAGGTAAAAGCCGGCGACCTTGTCAGGCTGGTTGCCGGAAACAATGTGGAAATCACCGTGGTTGCCGCCATTTTTGAAGGCATCCTGCCCGACACCGTCTCGCTTGCGGCCGGACTCGGCCATACGGCGTTCGACGAGTTCAGCAAGGGCAAGGGCGCGAATGTTCTGGCGCTGACCAGCGTTTGCAGAGAACCCGGCACCGGTCTGCCGGTCTGGGGCCTTGCGGGCGTAAAGGCCGCAAGAGCATAGGGGGGTTCTGATGTCTTCTGAAGTCAAGGAATTCAAGATAAAGTGGGGCATGGTCATCGACATCGACAAATGCACGGGCTGCGGCGCGTGCATGGTGGCCTGCCAGGCGGAAAACAACGTCGCCCCTGCGGTGGACGGCAGCAACAAGCTGCGTTCGCTCAACTGGCTCACGGTGTTCCGTCTCTCCAACCGCAAGCCCTTCCCCGATCATGAAGTGGCCTATCTGCCCCGGCCCTGCATGCAGTGCGGCAAGCCCTCCTGCGTGTCGGTGTGCCCCGTGGTGGCCACGGACAAGCGCGAGGAAGGCGGCATCGTCAGCCAGATTCCGCCCCGCTGCATCGGCTGCCGGTACTGCATGGCCTCGTGTCCTTACCATGCCCGTTACTTCAACTGGTACGACCCGAAGTGGCCCGGCGATCTGGCCCAGGCCCTCACGCCCGACGTGTCCGTGCGTATGCGCGGCGTGGTGGAAAAGTGCTCCTTCTGCCATCACCGTTTCATGAAGGCGCAGGAAGCGGCCGTGGCCGCCGGACGCGACCCCATGGATCTGCCCGACGGCGCGTACATCACCGCCTGCACGGAAGCCTGCCCCAACGGGGCCATCACCTTCGGCGACCTGAACAACCCGGCCCACAAGGTGCATGAGCTCATCAAGAGCCCCTACGCCTTCCGTCTGCTGGAACGCCTGGGCACCGACCCGCAGGTGTACTACATCAGCAGGCGCGAATGGGTGCGCCGCGAAGGCGACAACTATCTCGAACACGAAAAGACCGGCGAAGCCAGCAAGCAGGGGTAGGTTATGGATTACAGCAAACCTGTTGACGCGGAGCTCTTCCCGGAAGGGTGCGAGCGCTGCTCTCTGACCAAATTCACGGGATGGATGGCCATCCTCGGCGTGGTCTTCCTCTGGGGGCTTTACGCCGCCGTGCGCATCCTGGGCTTCGGCCTGGGGGAAACCGGCATGGACGACTACTTCGGCTTCGGCCTCTGGATCACCTTCGACCTTGCCGTCATCGCCCTGGGCGCCGGCGCGTTCTTCACGGGCGCGCTCCGCTACATCCTCAACATCGACGAGCTCAAGAACATCGTGAACCTCGCCGCGGTGATAGGCTTTCTGTGCTACACCGGCGCCATGATGATTCTGGTGCTGGATATCGGTCAGCCCATCCGCTGCTGGTTCGGCTACTGGTACCCCAACGTGCACTCCATGCTCACGGAAGTTATCTTCTGCATCACCTGCTACTGCATCGTGCTCATTCTTGAGTTCGTGCCGCTGGTGCTGGAAAACCGTCAGCTCATGAAGAAGCCCTTCATCCATGCGCTGGCCCACAACTTCCATGTGTACATGCCCATCTTCGCGGGCATAGGCGCGTTCCTTTCCACCTTCCACCAGGGCTCCCTGGGCGGCATGTACGGCGTGCTCTTCGGCCGCCCCTACCTGTTCCGCGAGGGCTTCTTCATCTGGCCCTGGACGTTCTTCCTCTTCGTGCTTTCCGCCGTGGCCTCCGGCCCCATGTTCACCGTGCTCGTGTGCACGCTCATGGAAAAGATGTCCGGCCGCAAGCTGGTGAGCTGGGAAGTGAAGCAGCTCATGGGCAAGGTGGGCGGCACCATGCTCATCGTGTATACCGTGTTCAAGTGCCTGGACAGCTGGTACTGGGCCACCGACCTTCTGGCCACGCAGGGCCTGACCTTCGATGAGATGTTCCACGGCTGGATTTACGGCAAGTGGCTGTTCTGGCTGGAACATGCGCTCATCATCATTCCCATGGTCGTGCTGCTCATCAAGCCTCTGCGCGAAAAGCCGTGGATCTTCTACCTGATGCTGTTCGCCACCTGCACGAGCATCACCATCAACCGCTATGTGCTCACCGTGCAGGGCCTGGCTCAGCCCGTCATGCCCTTCGACGCATGGTATGCCTACGCGCCCAACTGGGCGGAATGGGCGAGCTGCTTCCTGGTGTTCGCCTACGCGGCCATGGTGCTGTCCCTGGCGTACCGCTATACGCCCATGTTCCCGCAGGAAGCGGAACTGAATAAGAAGTAAGGGGTTCTCCCCTTCTCAGGCGGCCTTCTGCAGAAGGCCGCCTTTTTTGTTTAACCGTACGGGAAACGAAAGTCCGGCCCATGATGCCGCGCTTCGTCTTCGCTCCTGTCCAGAAGGTCGCGGGGCGGAGGAAAAGCGGAGGGAGGAACGGCACGGGAACCGCCGGAACCGGCAGAACGCATCCCCTGCGATTTCCCGCACGCCCCTTTTATGGGTGGGAAACGCCCTGCCGCGCGCTCCGACACGCCGCAGCATACGGCAAGACATGCGGGCCAGCCTGCAACATGACGGCAAGGGGCCCCGCTGCGGAACAAAGGCTTTGTGTCGCGCTTTCTCCGCAAGGCCCTGCGGCAAGTTCCGCAGCACATCCATGGCTCTGCCCCCCCCTGTCCCAAATCTTCCGCCCCAAAACGCAGGCCCGAAAGAGGCCTGTGCAGACGGGCCAAAACGCCCTTCCCGGCCCCCGGGCCGTCTCTCTCCGGGGAAGAGCGTCGGCCATGCACGCCGGATTCCGGGGCAAAAGGCCGACAAAGCCCTTTCCCGAGACGCAGCGATGCCCTTTCCCCGGACAACCTGCCGAAACCTCCATGACGAAGCACCCGGAAGGGGCCGGAACGGGGCATAGATTTCTTGCCCCGGGTTGTGCACAGGCCGAAGCCCGCCCCCCCCGGAGGGAGAGACGCGGGCATACGCCGGAACGGATGTTCTCCCGGAAAAGGCCGTGCGTATTGTGCGGAAAAATCCCCCTCCTGCCGGACGACGGGGAAAACTCCGCCCCGCAGGCGTTCCGCCAGAAAAAACACGGGCGGGGAGCTTCGGCCGCTATCCGTGCCGGAAAGGCGGTCGCACCGCAGGGATGCGCAGGCGCAGAGGCGAAAGCCCCGCCCCTTTCCTGCGGGCCTGAAAGCAACTCAGCCCGGCACGCGCAGAACACGGCAGGTCTCTGCGACGGGGCAGGCGACCGCCTGCGTCCTGCGGAAAAAAAGACCGAGGCATGGCGGGAAGTTTCCCCGAACTCTGCGGGAGTATGGCGTTTTGCCTGTTCCGGCAGGCTCCTCATGAGACGGAAATCCGCGCCTGAGGGAAGAATCCTGCCCTGCTTGTGCAGCGCGCCCAAGGCATTCCCTGCGTCTGAAAAACATGTTGGGAAAGAACGGCCGAGGAAAAACTCTCTCACCGTGGCCCGAGCGGGAGCGACGGCACGCCCTTCTCTCTCGGAAACGTTCACCTCCCCCCCTGAATACGTCGCCTGGGAGAAAAGAAACCGGCGCAAAAAAGTCCTCGCTCGGCTATGGAGTCGTAAAAGAAGCACCGGGGAAGACAGCGAAAGGCGTATTGCCGCGCCCGCACGGGGCAACAACCCTCTCCTGCGGAAGGCCTCCCCGTGCTTTCCGCCGCAGGCTTTGCAAGGGACGAAAGCTGCCGCACGGCATTCCCGCAGGCGTTCCGCCAGAAAAAACACGGGCGGGGAGCTTCGGCCGCTATCCGTGCCGGGAAGGCGTTCGCACCGCGGGGATGCGCTGGCGCAAAGGCCGAAAGCCCCGCGTCTTTCCTGCGTGCCTGAAAGCAACTCAGCCCAAAATACCGAACTCTTCGGCAAACGTCACCCTGCCTGCAAAGCTCCCTTTCCCGAGGAGCAGCGCCATGAAATTCCTCTCGGGCATACCTGCCGGCGCCTCTATGCCGAAGCGCACGGAAGGCTCAAAGCCGAAACGGGGATAATACGTTTCACTTCCCAGCACCAGCACACAGCCGAAAGAAAGGCGCCGCGCCAGAGAAAGCCCTTCCCTCACCAGCGCGCTCCCCACGCCCCGACGCTGAAAACGGGGCCGTACGGAAAGCGGAGCCAGCACCAGCGCTTCCGCCCCGCCCACCCGGGCACGGGTGAACAATATGTGCCCGGCAAGTTCGCCCTCCGCTTCCGCCACAAGGGAAAGTTCCGGCACAAAGGAGCAGCCCTTCCGCAGGGCTTCCACAAGGTCCTGTTCCGTGCCGTCGCTGTGTTCCGCGCCGTCAAAGGCTTCTTTGACCAGCGCATACACGGCCGTGCGGTCTTCCGGCTGCTCCTGCCGTATGCGTATGGTGTTCTTCGATTCCCTGTTCATGAAACGTCTCCCTGCCGGACGGCGTGTATCCATGGTGCGGCAAACGAAGCCGCAGAAAGCGCCTCGCCGCCCTTTCCGCGCCGAACAGGCATGGCCGGAAAACGGACGCGCCGCCCCCGCAGCGGCCTGCAAAGACTGCATGGCCCTGCGGACGCCCGTCCCTGCAAAGCGCACAATCGGCGCAGGCCGGGCAAATCCGCCACGGAAGAGGGCTCAACCGGCATCCGCGTGGGCCGAAGGGCCTCCGGTACAGCGGAAGGCGGAAGTTCCCCGCCTTCTGGCTGCCGCTTTCTCCGACGCTGCGGACGGCGTACCCGTTGATACACACCGCGGGGTGCTTCTGTTCCTGTCCCCGCAGGCGACATAGGCGCATCCCTGCTCCGCACGCCTTGCGGAGCCTTTTTCTGCACGCCGTCCCCGGCCCCTGACGGTGAAAGAGCTTCCGCCCATACAGGCCGTAAGTTCACCGCTGCCGTCCTGCTCCGCACGCCTTGCCGGGGCGAAACCGCAGAAGCCCGCAACCGTTCCCTCCGGCCCGGCCGCAGAAAACATTCCGTCCGAACGGGAAGCCCGCCCGGGGAAAATTTCGTGCTTCCGATACGCCGTCTTCCTCTTTCCGTTTTCCTTCTTCCGCATCATGCTTCATGAAGCCGTTTACAGGTCCGGCTCTCTATAATGAACGGCGGAGTTGTCCCAATAGGTTGTGTAGCCCCGGCTTTCCCTGCCGTCAAGATTAAGCTGATATAGCCGGAAGGTAACCAGAATGTTTTTCGGTTGCCATTGTTCCTCATAGGAATACCGGTACGTCATGCCCACATTCCGCATCACCCCACCGCTTCGGGGATTATTTCTGTCATGCGTGGCCGTGATATAAGGCAGGCCATCTTTTCTTGCCTGCTCTATGACCGCCTTGCCCGCTTCCGTAGCCATTCCCTGATGCCAGAATGGCCTGCGAAGTGCATACCCGAAATCATGAGGCTCTTCCCCGTCCACTTTGATATAGCCGATGGGGAAATTATCCTCCTTCCGACAGACGGCGTAGGCGTACGCCTGCGGCAGGGCATAGGCGGAAGCGTATCTTTCCCTATAAAAACGCACTGTTTCTTCCATGCTTGTCACGGGATACCAAGGCAAAAACGTATTGGCTTCCTCATCGCCCAGTATAAGGAACAGCGCTTCCCCATCCTGTTCCGTGAATTTTCTTAATATCAAACGCTTCGTCTCCAGGTCGGGCGTATTCATCCGCGTTCTCTCACTTTCATGTATGTTCTCAAGAGTTCCGAGGCATGTTCACCATGCCCTCGCGAATACCTCGCGGCGCGACTGCGCGGCCGCGCTTTTTTCGGGACGCCGGGAGGCCATGACGCCGGTGACGAAAAAAGGCTTCCGTTTCCCGCCGTTCCTGGGCGCGTCCCCGCCTCTGGGGACGGACCGCCATACCCGCTTCCTGAGAACCATGAATGTTCCTTTTACGGGCCGTATGCCGCCGCGTATCCTTTCCGCAGCGCGGAAACGGGACCTTTTCCTGCGGGGAGCCTGCTCCTGCGGCAAAAGGCCGCACGCAGGCCGCGCCCATGGCGTAAGGCCGTTCCCCCGTGCCGCGGGACGCGCGCAGGCCCCGGCGGCACGACAAGGCAGCCTTCCCCAGAAGAGCCGCAAAGCTTGCCGTGCCTTCCGTTCACGGGCGATGCCGAGGCCGCCCCCCTTCCCTCATCGGGGACGCGGTCAGGCCGGAAACGCCCCCGGGCCTCCCCCCGTATCCTGCCGGGAAGGGATGCGCGAGACCGGGCCGCGGTTCTTCCGCCCTTCCGGGGATACGGCGCGCCATGCGCCGCGCTCACGGCAGCCTTGCCCGACGGGCCGCAGGCCCGCGCTACAGCGGATGCCGGGCAAGATTTTCCCGGATGAGCTTTTCCAAAAGCGTACACAGGGCGGAAAAATCGATGGGCTTGGAAACGTGGGCGCTCATGCCCGCGCGGGCGGTTTCCGCCACGTCTTCGGCAAAGGCGTTGGCCGTAACGGCGATGACGGGCACAAGGGCGGCGTCGGGCCTCGGCAGGGCGCGTATGCGGCTGCACGCTTCGCAGCCGTTCATTTCCGGCATCTGCATATCCATGAGCACGGCGTCGAAGTGGAAGGGGGCCGATTCGCGGAAAATGTCCAGCGCCTCGCGTCCGTTCCAGGCTTTTTCCACCACAAGGCCGTTCATGGTGAGGATTTCTTCCGCCACTTCCATGTTGATTTCGTTGTCTTCCACCAGCAGCAGGCGTTTTCCTTCAAGAAAACCGCCCTGCTTCTCATGTTTTTCCTCTGCCGGAGCCGGAGCTTTCTCTTCCTCCTTCACCATGAGGAAGGGAAGAATGACGGTGAAGGCCGTGCCCTGCCCCAGCGTGCTGGCCACCACGATGCTGCCGTTCAGAAGTTCCACGATGCTCTTCACGATGGGCATACCCAGCCCCGTGCCGCTCACTCTGCGGAAGGCCTGGGTTTCGCGGGAATAGGGTTCGAATATCTTGTTCAGATACTCTTCCGACATGCCTATGCCGGTATCGGATACCACGATTTTATACTGCACATACTCGTTCTGCCCGACCTGGGAGATGTTCACCATGACGGAATCGCCCTTTTCGGTGAACTTGAGCGCGTTGGAAAGCAGGTTGTTCATGATCTGGGTGATGCGGAACGGGTCGCCCATCACGAGGGAATGGCTGATGTTCCAGTCCACACGGAAATCCTTCCCCTCGCTTTCGGCCTGAATTCTGAAGGGGCTGAGGCATTCTTCCAGACATTTGCGGATATCCATGCGCTGATTGTTCAGCTCTATCTTCCCCTGCGTCAGCTTGGAGATTTCGAGAATATCGTTGACGAGCTGTATGAGGTGACGGCTGGAACCTTCTATCTTTTTCAGGTACTGCGTCACCTTCGCGGCATCCTTCACGGATGTTTTCGCAATGCCGGCAAGGTTGATGATGGCGTTCAGGGGCGTACGCATTTCGTGCGACATGTTGCTGAAGAACACCTGCTTGGCCTTGTCGCTCTGCACGGCCTTGTTCAGGGAGTTCACGAGCAGGGTGTGTTCCTCAAGCTGCTTCTGCTTTTCCCTGTCTATTTCCCGGAAGCAGAGAATGACCTCCCGGTTGTTGACGGTTTCATCGAAAAGCACGCGGATGTTCATCCAGCGGCTGGCATCGCCGAAGCGCTGCCGGAAATCGCCGCCGAAATCGCGGATATGGTGCTTCACGAGGCTGCGGATGCTGGAAATGGAAAAGCTGTCCAGGTAGCCCTTGAGGTATTCCGTTTCCAGATTGCCGCATATGGCTCGCATGAGCTCCGCATAGGAACCCGTGGCCGGAAGATGGCTCCGCATGAAATCCGCTTCGCGTATGATTTCATAGCTTTCCTGGCTGTAGTCGATGCGGTACACGGCGTCGTAGCTGTTGCCGAGCACCTGCACGGCCTCGCGGGTGCGTTCGAACCTGCGCTGGCTGGAAAAATTCCTCCATGCAAACAGCGCCGAACCTGCGAACAGCAGAAACACCAGCGAATAGAACAGCGTGCTGAAGAAATTCAGATCCTTCAAAATAACGCGGAAGGGAATGGTGAGAATGGAAAGCCAGCCGTTGGGCATTTCATAGTAATACACGCCGCGGCGATGCCCCTCCATGTCTCTGATGCTGGCGGAATAGTCGTCCAGTTCGCCCTTCTTCACGCGTTCGAACAGCTTCCGCGCATAGTGCTGGAGCACCTCGTAGGACAGGTCGTTCCCCGTCTGGGCATAGAGCAGCGTGCCCTGCTTGTCGCACAGAAGGAAGGAACTCTTCTGTTCGCTGTCCAGCATGAGATTGGCGAAGCGGAAGTTCTCCGGAAAAATGTCGAAGGCCAGCACGCCGCCGGAGGCGCATTTGCCCGCAATGGTGATGACGGGCTTTTTGGAGATGGCGTCGGTATAGGTATCGGTGAAAATCACCTTGCCGGGGTTTTCCTCGGCCTGGCGGTACCATACGGCGCTCTGGAAATCGTAGCTGTCGTCGCCTTCCCAGGGATTGAGGGCGATGATGTCGCCGTCCCGCACAAGGTAGGGGTCCACCGTGCCCTCTCCCAGCAGATTCTGCACATGCTGGAAGAAGTGCATCATCTTTTCCGTCACTTCCTCCTGCCCGCTGCTGCTATCCACAATGTTCACCCCGAAGGCCAGCAGCACGGAATAAAATTCCAGATTGCTCTGCTGCTCCAGAGAATAGATGCGGGAAAGATGATCGCCGAGATTCTGCGCGTTCTTCAGCAGATTTATCTTCATTATCTGATAGCCGACAAAGGAAAAAAGCAGCATGGTCATGAAGACGGCAATGCTGAACTTCATTCTTTTCAGCAAATACGACAGGCTGTTATATATGGATTTCATATCACCTCCATATGAACGGCAGGAAGCATGACTGCCGTCGATATGGGCATGTGCGCCCTTCGGAATGCCGCCCGCAACGGCCTCCGAATGCTGCATATTCTTTCCCGCCCGCTAGTGTTGCAGACTTCACCAGTCAAATCAACACATTTATCAGAAAAACACCGTCCCGGGCCGGGAAAAGCGCCCGCAGCCCGGCAGGGCCGCCCCTGCGGAACGGGAACATCCTGCCCTCCCACGGCCTGCGCGCAAAAACGCAGAAAAAGGCTGCGCCGGCATGCCCGCGGCCTCAGCCGCGCCTCACGCACAACGCCCCGGGCAACAGGGCAGTGATTCCCCATGCCGGGCAGCCCCGAAGAAAACGCGCTCTTTTCCAAGGCGCGCCGTTCAGGAGGAAGCCCTGCCCTTCCGGCCACGGCTGCTCCGCCTCCCGCGCAGGCCGCCTTAAACGCAAGCGCCTCCCCGGAAAAACCGGGAAGGCGCTTGCGTCACATCAAAAGCCGCTTATGCTCCGGCCGTGCGGGCCATGGCTTCCTTCACGCTTTCCTCACAGGAACGCATGGCGGCAAGGGTACGTTCGAAAAGTTCATCCAGCGTCCAGCCCAGGCGTTCGGCCCCGGTGCGGATGACATCGCGCGAGCAGCCCGCGGCGAAGCGCTTGTCCTTGAACTTCTTCTTCAGGCTGGAAACTTCCATGTCCATCACGCTGCCGGAGGGGCGCATACGCGCGGCCGCGCCGATGAGCCCGGTGAGTTCGTCGGCGGCAAAGAGAATCTTCTCCATTTCATGTTCCGGCTCCACGTCGCAGCACAGGCCGTAACCGTGGCTGCACACGGCATGTATCATGTCTTCCCCCACGCCGCCTTCCCGCAGAAGTTCCGGGGCCTTGCGGCAATGTTCCTCGGGGTAGCGCTCAAAATCAATATCGTGCAGCAGGCCGGCCATGGCCCAGAAGTCCTCTTCTTCGGCAAAGCCGCGCTCGCGGGCGAAATGGCGCATCACGCCTTCCACCGTAAGGGCATGCAGAAGGTGGAAGGGTTCGCTGTTGTAGGTTTTCAAAAGCGCAAGGGCCTGTTCCCTGCTGATGGAGCACTCTCTCATGAACACTTCCTTTATGGTTTGTCCCCGAAGGGACGGAGGCCTTTCCCAAAAAAGGGGGAAAAGGCGGAAACGGAACGCAAAACATCCGGCCGCGCCGGAAGGCGAAAGGCCGAAGGCGCGCGGCAGCCTGCCCGGAGCGTTCCGCCGGAAAAGGCGGGCGCAAACGGCCGGGGGCACGTATCCTGCAGGCATACGCCGGAAAAGAGCTTTCCGGCGAAAGGCGGCTCTCCGCCTTGAAAAACGGAAAAAGCCCGAAACAGAGCCTAGCAAACGCTCCGCACGGTAAGCATGTCGATATATTCCTCAAGAGCCACGATGCCGGAAGCGGTGATGGCGCGGCGGCAGTCGGCATAGTCGAGAATCTTGCTCACGTTCTTGTTGACGAGCTCGGCTTCGGGATGCACGCGCTTGGCCAGATATTCCAGCGAGGAACGGAAGGCCTGGGAAAACTTCTGGAGCCTGCGCCATTCCTCCATCTGCTCCGCCACGCTCACGCGGATCTTCTCCGGCATGAGGGCGGCCTCACGCATGGCCTCGCAGAGCCGCCAGTCGATATACTGGCCGAACTCCACCTCGAACACGGTAAGATTGTCGCGGTCTATCATGCGCCGCCACACCTCCGCGCCCTTGGCCATGAGGGGAATCACGTCCACCTGCGTGCCTTCCGGCACATGCTGCGCCACGGTATCGCGCACTTCCGTCACGATTTCCGTCACGGATTCCTTTTCCACGTCGATGACGTCGGCCTTGTTCAGAATGACGAGCACGGGCACGCCGCCGCGCTCCTTCGCCACGCGGCCCATGTCATGAAGCAGGGCCTCCTCATCGCGCGTGTGCAGCTGCGCCATGTCCAGCACCAGAAAAATATGGCTGAGAGGCAGCCTTTCCAGCGCAAAGTAGGTTTCTCCCCGGTGTTCGCCGTATTTGCTGGTATTGGGACCGGGCGTATCGTAGAACACGATGGGGCGCTTCTTTTCCAGATGCGGCAGGCGAAGATGAATGTCCGCCGGCACGTTCTCCTTCATGGAACCGTTGTAGGAGGCCAGCCGCTCCAGCGTGAGCGGATGCCACGCTTCGCTTTCCGAGGGATTGCGGCACACGTTTTCCGTACAGAACGGGTCGTGCAGAATACGGAATATCTGGGCCGTGGTGGCCCTGTTCCCCGCAGGGAAGGAGCCCCGCCCGAGCAGGGCGTTGAGCACCGTGGATTTGCCGGAGCTCATGCAGCCCAGCATAAGAATATGAAGCCCGGTATCGGGCACGCGAAACTCGCCCATGTCACAACTCCTGTCCCTTGTTCTCGGTTCCGGCGGTCTTCCGAAGATACCCTATTGCCCGCTCAAGGCAAGCCCCGCGAAAACGCGGACAATCCCGCCGGAAAGGAGGCCTGCCCGGCCTTTCTTTCCGCCCGGAAAAGGCCGGGGAAACGTCCGCCCGCCCTTCCGGGAAAACGCGCCCGCCGGACCCGCCCTTCCGGGAAAACGCGCCCGCCGGACTGCCCGCCCCGCGTACGCTGCCGCAGCGCGCACGCCCGCAGGGCGGCGCGTGAAGGGAAGAGACAAAAATTTTCTCCGTGATTTTCATATCGTGTATGATAAAAAATGGAAAATCTTCGCATATTATGCTTATAGAAAAAATTCACATGATATTTTTCCTGCAACTTCATGAGATTCTTTCCCTGACACATCCATTTTCACACAATGCTGTTCAGCTTTTTCATGACGTTATTTTTTTTCACATTGCCTTTTCACAGATTACTTCATACAGGAGAAAAAAGTTGTTCCACAGGTACAACAGCGTAATATAAATAAAAAAATTTTCTCAAAAATCGGTTGTTTTTAACAGATTCGCCTGCTATGTTCTAAAAAAAACATGGACGGCGTCTGTTATAAGACAAGGCGTGCTATAGCATTCCCGCCGTTCCATGATGTGCGATGACGTTTGTCTTGTACACAATTAAGGAGGATAGTATGGAACTCGGATCTCTGGTACTGAGCATTTGTGCCGTTCTTATGGCTGTTGTCGTGTGCCTCGGCATCTTTGCCTCTCGGGTCTACAAGTAAAACATCCGGCCCTCACAGGCTTTATATCGCACCCGGAAGCGGGAACTTCTCAGGAAGTTCCCGCTTTTTTTCACAAAACATCACGGCACAGAAGGGCGCAGGCCGTATGTGCGTCCCCCCGCAGCGGGAACGCACGGCACGCGGCACGCACGATGCGCGGGCCGGATGCATCCCCTGCCCCGCGTCTTTCCCCGCCGCGCACGGGGAACATGAAGAGTACGCCCGGACGGCTTCCCCCGGGCGGCCGCCCGTCCGCCTTCCCGCCACGTCCGCCCCTCCCGCGCCCGACACGAAGGGAAGGCATGAAGGCGTTTTTTCGCCTGCCCCGTTCATGACGAAAAAAAGCAGGCGCAGCCCCGGCCAGGGCGGCGCAGAAAAGACGTATTTCCCCGGCTCCGCGGGCCGCCTTCTGCCGGATGCGGCGGCACGGAGCCGCTCCCCCCCCGCCTGCCGGATACGGGCATGACCCTCTGCATCCGCACGGTACGCGGCACGCTCGATGCGCTGGCCGGATGCATCCCCTGCCCCGCGTCTTTCCCCCGCCGCGCACGGGGAACATGAAGAGTACGCCCGGACGGCTTCCCCCGGGCGCGCCTGCCGGATGCGGCGGCGCGCCCGCCTGATAAGCATGGGGGCCGCCTCCCGCCTTTGCCCACGTTCCGCCACGGCGCGGCCCCCTGCGGCGGCGCGGCCTTCCGAACCCTTTACCCGCAAGATATTCCGGGCAGGAATCATGAACATACTCCATACTTCCGACTGGCATCTCGGTCATCAGCTTTACGGCAAGCGACGCAGCGAGGAATTTCAGGCCTTTCTCGCCTGGCTCGGGCAGCTTGTGCACGAAAGGCGCGTGGAAGCGCTGCTTATTGCCGGAGACGTGTTCGACAGCGCGCTCCCCGGCACGCGCGCGCAGGAAATGTATTACCGCTTTCTGGGCGAGGTGCTCGCCCCTTCCAGCCCCTGCCGCCATGTGGTGGTGGTGGCGGGCAATCACGATTCCCCCGCGTTTCTGGATGCGCCGAACACGCTGCTTTCCGTCATGGGCATTCACGTCACGGGCCGGGCAAAGGAAGCGGAGGACGAGGTCCTTGTGCTGAACGGGCCCGACGGCGAACCGGAACTCATTGTCTGCGCCGTACCCTTTCTGCTGGAAAGAGACCTGTACCGCGCAAGGGAAGGCGAAGGCCGGGACGAGCGCGACAGGCTCATGGCCGAAGGCATGAGGGAACATTACCGCAAAGCCGCCCTGCAGGCGGAAAGGCTGCGCGCGGGGCGCGACATTCCCGTGGTGGCCATGGGGCACCTTTTTGCGGCCGGATGCGCGCTCAGCGAAGGGGTGCGTGATCTGCGCGTGGGCTCGCTCGGGCAGGTGGACGCGGGCATTTTCCCGGAAAGTTTCGACTATGTGGCCCTCGGGCATCTGCACCTGCCGCAGAAGGCGGGGGGCAGGGAGAACATACGCTATTCGGGTTCGCCCCTGCCCATGAGCTTCGGCGAGGCGCGGCGGCCCAAGGAAGTGCGCCTGCTGGAAAGCCGGGGCGCGCAGGTGATGTCGGAAGGCGTGCCCGTGCCCGTGTTCCGGCGTCTGGAAAGCGTGGAAGGCGACCTTGACGCCATTGAACAGCGCCTTGCGGAGCTTTCCGCACGGAAGGAAAGCATATGGGCGGAAGTGACGTACACGGGCACGGAGCGCGTCGCCGACCTGCGGGACAGGGTGGAGGCGCATACCGGGGGAGGACTGGAGGTGCTGCGCATACGCAACTTCCGCCTGCTGCCCGAAGGCATGGAGGCCGACCCTCAGCAGGAAACGCTGGAAGACATGGGCGTGGAGGACGTGTTTGAGAGGAGGCTGAAGGAGGCCTTCCCCGACGCCGACCCCGCCGACCCGAAACTGGAAGAACTGCGCGCCCTGTACAAAGAGGTGCTCGCCATGCCCGAAAACGGAGAGGAAGGCCCATGCGCATCCTGAGCATACATATACGCAACCTCAATTCCCTTACCGGCAACTGGAACGTGCGCCTGGACGGCCCGGAATACGAGGGCGGCATTTTCGCCATCACGGGGCCCACGGGCGCGGGCAAGAGCACCATACTGGACGCCGTATGCCTTGCGCTCTACGGTTCCACGCCGCGGCTGGCCAAAATCACCAAAAGCGGCAACGAAATCATGTCGCGCCATACGGCGGACTGCGCGGCGGAAGTCACCTTCCGCACCAGGGCGGGCACGTTCACCTGTTCCTGGAGCCAGGCAAGGGCGGGAAAAAAGGTTTCCGGCAATCTTCAGCAGCCGCGCCACCGCCTGTACGACGCCGGGGGCGTGTGCCTTGCGGAAAAAACCACGGATGTGGCGGAACAGGTGCAGCGCATCACGGGCATGGATTTCGGGCGCTTCACGCAGTCCATGCTGCTGGCGCAGGGGCAGTTCGCCTCCTTCCTGCTGGCGGACGGCGACCGGCGCGCGCCGCTGCTGGAACAGATAACGGGCACGGAAATCTACAGCGACATTTCCCGACGCGTGTTTCTCCGCAACAAGCAGGAAGCGCAGAAGCTTGCGGAGCTGGATGCGGAACTGAACGGAAAGAACCTGCTGCCCCACGAGGAGGAAAAGGAACTTTCCCTGCGCGCGGCGGCGCTGAAGAAGGCGGGCGAAACGCTCGCCCGCAGGGAGAACGAGCTTCGGGAATACCTGACGCGCCATGAACAGGCTGATGTTCTGGCACGCGCGGAAGCGGCGCTTGCCGCGGAAAAGGAACGCTTCCAGCAGGAAAGGGAGGCCTTTGCGCCGGAAAAGGCCCGTCTGGAAAGGGCGCGGCGGGCCCGTTCGCTTGCGGGCAGGCTGGAGGCCGCCTCCATACGGCGCGAGGAACAGGCGAAGGATACGGCGCAGCAGCTTTTCTGCCGAAACGAAAGCCCGAAGCTCGACGCGCGCAGAAAGGAGGCGGAAAAGGCCCTTGCCGCATGTCGGAAAAGCCTTGCCGAACAGCGGGAGGCCACGGCCGCCCTGCGGGAAACCTGCGCCCGCGTGCGCGCCATGGACGATGACCTCGCCGCCCGGGGACGGGATATCGCCGCCCTTTCCCTTGAGCTGGAAAACAGAAAAAACGCCCTCGCCCTGAGGGAAAAGGAACGCGACGCGCTCCAGAGCCGCCGCGCGCGGCAGGAAAGCGCCCTGCGGGAAATGGAAGAAAGGCGCAGGGCCTGCGCCGCAGACGCCGCGCTTCAGGAAGCGCTCGGCGCGCTCCGCCAGCGGCTTGTCCGGCTGAAGGAGCGGGAAGCGGAACACGCAGCCGCCCTAGCCTCTCTGGAAGAAAAAAAGAAGGCGCAGGCGCAGCACCTTGCCGCGCTGGAGGAGAAAAGGCGCGCCGCCCTGCTGCTGGAAGAGGAATCCGCCCGCAGGGAAGAGGAGCGGCGCACGGCCTGCGAAAAGAAGCAGGCCCTTCTTGCCGGGCGGGACATGGACTTTCACCGCGCGCGGAAGGAGGAGCTCTTTTCCCGCCTTGCGCATATCGACACGGCGCGGGAATGCGCCCGCCGCATCCTTGAACGCCGGGCAAGGGAAACGGAGCTTGCCGGCAGGGAAAAGGAACTTGCCCTCGCCCTTGAGCGCGAACGGCAGGAACTCGCCTCCGGCCGCGCCACGCTGGCGGCCCTGCGCGAAGCCCTTTTTCTGCGGGCCAGAATCAAAAATTACGAAAAGGAGCGGCAGCGCCTCCGGGAAGGGGAAGCCTGCCCCCTGTGCGGGAGCCTGCATCATCCCTTCGCCCAGGGCCTGCCCCCTGCGGAACCGGGCGGAGAAGACGAGGCCGCGCGGCTGGAACAGCGGCTGGAAGCGCTTACCGCCGCCCTTGCCGCCCATGAAAGGGACGTGGTGCACGCCGAAAACGCCCGGCAGGAGCTTGGGGCGGAGCTTCACGACCTTGCCGGACGCCTCGGCGGGGAAATGCGGGCGCTTTTTCCGCTGAACGGTTCCTTCGGCACGGCCGAAGAGGAAGAAGCGTTGCAAAAGGACATCGTCGGCGCGCTGGCCGTTGCGGAAAACGCCGCCGCGCTGCCGCCGCTTCTGGATACGCTGCGCACCGGCACGGCAGGCGCATGGGCCGCCGTCTCCCGCCTGCTGACGGAAGCGCAGAAGCGGGAAGAAGAGGAAAAACACGCCCGGGAAGCGCGGGAAGCGCTGGAGAAAAGGCGCGGGGAGGCCCTCGGCGCATCCCTTGCGCTGGAAAAGGAGCTGCTCCGCCTGGAAACGGAGGCGCGCAGTCTGGAAAGCGCCCGGGCCCGGAGCGAAGAACTCTGCCGCGAAGGCCGCGAGGCTCTCTGCCGCGATCTGGCACCCTTCGGAGCGCAGGCCTCCGCCACGAAAGACATGGAAAGCGCCCTGCGCGCTCTGGAAGCGCGGCGCGACGCCTACCTTGCCCTGGGCAGGGAGGAGGAAGAGGCGCGCCGAAAAAGGGACGAGATGACCTCCGCCCTGGCCTCGCTCGCGGAAACGCTGGCCGCCGCCTCCGCCGCGTATGAGGAAGGCAGAAACACCCTTGCCCTCAGGCAGGAGGAATGCCGCGCCCTTGCCGGGACCCGGCGCGAACTTTTCGGCCTGCGCCATCCCGCGCAGGAGGAGGAAAAGGCCCGGCTTCTGCTGCGCGCCCGGGAGGAAGAGGAGGCGCGCCTTCTGCGCGAGGCGGAAAGCGCGAAAAGCGCCCATGAACAGGCGGAAAACACCCTTGCCGTGCTGGAGGAGCGCCTTGCCCGCCGGGCGGAAACGCTCCTTCTCATGGAAGCGGATCTGGCCCGCGGCCTTGCCGAAGCGGGCTTTGCCGACGAAAACGCCCTGCGCGCCGCCCTCATGCCCGCCGACGCCCTGCTCCGGCTGGAAGAGCAGGAAAAGGCCCTTGAGGCGCGCGGGGTGGAAATTGCGGCCCGCAGCCGCGAGCTTTCCGCCCGCAGGGAAGGCATGGAGCTTCCGCCTGTCGCCGCAGAGGAATGCGCCCGGCAACTGGAGGAAACGTGCCGCCAAAGGGAGGAAGCGCTTGCAAAACTCGGCGGCATACGGGAAATCCTGCGCGCCGACGCCGTGGGGAAAAAGGAGCAGCGGGCCCTGCGCGAACGCCGCGAGGCGCAGGCGGCCCTGTGCCGCCGCTGGAAGGCGCTGGACGACCTCATCGGTTCCGCCGACGGCAAGAAATTCCGCAACTACGCGCAGGAACTCACCTTCCGCGCGCTTCTCAGGCTGGCCAACCGCCAGCTTGCCCTGATGACCGACCGTTACGAACTGACCCACAGCACCGAAGAGGCGCTCACCCTCAACGTCATCGACCGCTATCAGGCCGATACGGTGCGTTCCTCGCGCAACCTTTCCGGCGGGGAGAGCTTTCTCGTCAGTCTGGCGCTCGCGCTGGCGCTGGCGCAGATGGCGGGGCGCAACGTGCGCGTGGATTCCGTGTTCCTCGACGAAGGCTTCGGCACGCTGGACGAAGAGGCCCTGAACACCGCGCTGGACATGCTCTCCGCCCTGCATGAGAAGGGCAAGGTGATAGGCATCATCTCCCACGTGCAGGCCGTGCGCGACAGAGTGCCGGTGCAGATAGCCGTGGAACCGGCGGGCAACGGCAGAAGCCGTCTTTCCGGTCCCGGCGTGAGCGGGGGCAGGAAAGCGGAAAAACCGTGAGTACGGGGCCGGGTGCCGCCCCCGGCCTTTCCGTGCGCTCCGCGGCCCGGAGCAGAAAGAAAAGACGCCGGACTCCCTTGCGGCCCTGCGCCCTCATGCGTATGATGGGAAAAAATCAGACTCTTTTCCGACGCCTTTCTATATGCACGGCCTTTCCGTTATAAGGATGCTCCATGAATACGCCTGCTCCCGAAAAAAACGCCCGTTCCGGGCAGACGCTGTTTACCCGGAATTTCTCCCTCATCTGCCTCGCCAACCTCTGCACCTGCATGGCGGGCTATTCCATCATGCCGGTGCTTCCCCTCTACCTCATGGATGACATGCACTGTCCCAAAAGCATCATGGGCGCGGCGCTCGCCGTGTTCCCGCTGGTGGCCCTGCTCTTCCGCCCCTTCTCCGGCCTCATTGCCGACAGATTCAACAGGCGGCATGTGCTCATCTTCTCCACGCTGTGCTGCGCGGCGCTCTTCCCCCTCTGCCTTGCGGCGGCCGGGGTGGTGCTCTTCATGTTCATACGCCTGCTGCACGGCATGGCCTTTTCCTGCATGACCACTTCGCAGGCCACCCTTGCCGTGGATTTCATGCCCGAAGGCAGAATAGGAACGGGCATAGGCATCTTCAGCAGCACGGTGTCGCTCGGCATGATATTCGGCCCCATGCTGGGGCTTTTTGCGGCGGAAACCTTCTCCTACGCCGCCGCGTTCCTGGTGCCCTCCCTCTTTGCTCTGGCCGGAGCCGTGTTCCAGTTCATGCTGCAGCCCGGCAGGCAGCTCATGCCCGAACGCAAAAAGCTCACGCCCGACATGTTCTTCATGAAAAGCGGCCTGTACGCGCTCATCGCCCTGCTCATCGTGGCCTTCATGCAGGGCATGATCGTCAACTTCCTTTCCGTGCTGGCCCGGGAACACGGCCTCGACGACCATGCGGGCCTCTATTTCCTCTTCATGGGGCTGGGGCTCATGGCCAGCCGCCTCTTTTCCGGCTATATTTCCGATCACGGCTTCATGGTGCATCTGGTCTGTACTGCGGAAGTCGTCACCATGGCCGGCGTGCTGCTGCTCACCTCCACCACCTCCCCCGCGGTCTTCGTATCCTGCGGCGCGCTGCTCGGCATCTCCATGGGCGCGCTCACCCCGAGCTTTCAGACCATTCTCGTGCAGCTTGCGGAAAAGAACAGGCGCGGCGTGGCCAATTCCATGTACTTCACCGGCATGGACGGCGGCATTTTCCTCGCCCTCGTCAGCGGCGGCATCATCGCCGACTTTCTGGGCATGGCCGCCGCCTACCGCGTGGGCGCGCTGGGCCAGATTGTCTCCCTCGCCATCTTTTTAATATTCGTGGCTCCCGGCCTGCGCCGCAGAAAAAGCGCCGAAAACGCCTGACCCGGCCCGCGGAAAAAGGCCCGGCTCCCCATTGCCCCAGGGCTCGGCTCCGCGGCATGACGACCCGGCCAGGGGCCGGCCTGCGGCAGAGGGGCTTCCGCCGTGCCGTTTCCTCCGGCCCTGCGCCGGNTTCGAGTCGAGACAACTGGTTATCTCACAAAGGAACCCCTTTTTTAACTTATGTAAAGGCTTCGCCTTTTTGGAACTCCCCGCATAGCGGGGAGTTTTCAGTCTTAAAGTCAGGACCACCCGTAAAACGGGTGGCTTGACCAGCCCTGTAAGGGCTTGTTACTTACTCGCGCCTTAAGGGCGCCGGCTTGAACTTCTCTGGTCGGCGCCCTGCCTTTTTTTCAACAGTTCAAGCCCCCATGTACTTTGACTCGTAGCCTGCTCCTAAAGGAGCTTTCCCTGCTTTGGACTGAACGGATCCGTATATTCCCTGCACGTCCTCTTATCAAGCATGATATCTTCTCTATCCTGATCCCGTATATATTTCCTGATCGTTGCTTCGTTCAAACCTACTGTGCTGACGTAATATCCCACGCTCCAGAATCTCCGATTGCCATACCGGTATTTCAGCTGGGAAAATTTATCAAAAATCATCAGTGAACTTTTACCCTTTATATACCCCATAACCGACGATATCGCATACTTTGGCGGTATCATGACAAGCATATGCACATGGTCTATCATCATATGTCCCTCAATATTTTCGATTCCCTTGTAATTACAAAGCTGTCGTATTATTTTTCCTATTTCTTCACGGTATTGCCCGTAAATCACTTTTCTCCTATACTTCGGAGTGAAGACAATATGGTACCTACACAGCCATTTCGTATGTGCCAGATTTTGTTCTTTCGCCATAAAAAAACACCTTTTCGATGTGGACGGGAGCCTGAACAACTCCGTCTTATCGAAAAGGTGTTTTTTTAGGTATAACCATTTTGTGGTCCACCCGCTAAGCGGGTGGTTTTCTGTTTCGGTCGCTTCCGCTCCCTCAACTGCCTAAAGGCCTTAAAAAAAGCCCGGCACGGGAAAACCGCGTTTTCCCATACCGGGCAGAAAGGCCTTTCTCCTGCCCGTCGCGCAGGCCATGCCCAAAAGCTACGCTTTTTCTTCCAGCAGGGCGGGCAGTTCCATGGGCGCATCGATGAAGCGCACGGCTCCGGCCTCTTCCAGAACATCCCTGTCGCGGAAGCCCCAGGTGACGGAAAGGCAGTCCACGCCGGCGTTTTTCGCCGTCATCACGTCCACTTCCGAATCGCCCACATAAAGCGTGCCTTCCCTTGTGCCGCCCAGCTCCTCCATGGCGCGGAGCAGGCTGTCGGGCGCGGGCTTGCGGCGCACGCCCTCCTTCTCGCCCATGGCCGCGCCGAACATGCCGCCGAAGTATTCCCCGTTCATGTCCTTGACCTGGGCGTCGGGCTTGTTGGACACAATGCCCATCTTCAGCCCGCGGGCCTTCAGTTCCCGCAGCATGTCCATAATCTGCGGGTAGGGGCGGGTATGGTCGCGGCAATGCACGGCGTAATGCGCGCGAAAATCGGCCATGGCTTCTTCAAACTGCGGGTTCCGCTCCCCGCCGGGCAGGGAAAGCACCATGAGCCTGCGCACGCCGTTGCCCACGAAGCCGCGCACCTCCTGAAGGCTGCGCCGCACCTCCGTCCGGCCGGAAAGCGCGTGATTCACGCTCAGCATCAGATCTTCCAGCGTGTCGAGGAGCGTGCCGTCGAGATCGAATATCACCGTATCATAGCTTTTCATGCTCGTGCATCCTTGGGAAATGAATTCTGGGAAAGCGCCGGAACACGTTTCCGCAGCGCCCTGCCCTTCCCCCGGAGGGGGCGGCAGGGCCCGGCCCATGGCGCGCTCTGCCGCATCTCTGCGGCACGCTGCCGGGCCGCGCGGAGCATCCGAAAACAACGCGGTGCGGCCGAAGCTCCCCGCCTTTGCCAAAGTTCCGCAACAAGGCGGCTCCGCGCCCTTTTCCTTCCCTGAGGAAGGTGCCGTGAAACCGGCGCAGGGCCGCGCCTTTTCCGCGCCCTTTTCCACGACAAAGGGGGAGACAACGCTCCCCCTCTGTGTTTCATGTCATCGTATCCCGCAGCTCTGCGGGTTCACACCGCTAGAAAGCCTGGCCCATGGAGAACTCGAAGCGGCCGCTGTTGCGGCGGGTGCCGTCGGCGTTCTCGGAGAGCGGGTAGCCGTAGGCGAAGCGCAGGTCGCCCATGGGCGAACGCCAGCGCACTTCGAGGCCTGCGGAGGAATACACCTTGTCGAACACGCTGGAGCACTGGGCGCTGTCGGCGTTGAAGCCGATGTCGTAGAAGGGCACGAAGGCAAGGCCGATTTCCGGCTTGACCACCCAGATGTATTCGATGTTGGCATAGCCCATGCGGTCGGAACCGATGGTTTCGCCGGTTTCCGGGTCACGCGGGGAGATGTCGTCGTAGGAGAAGCCGCGGATGCTGCGGATGCCGCCTATCCAGAAGCGTTCGAACACGGGCACGGTCTTGTCGCCGTCGGCCTTGTACACCGCGCCGACTCTGCCGCGCACATGGAAGATGTTGGTATCGTTCAGGCCGTAGTAGAAGCCGGCTTCGAAAATGGGCTTGAAGAAGCTGTCGTCGCCGCCGGTCCAGGGGCCGCCGTACTGCACGTTGAACGACACGCGCGTGCCTTCCGTGGGGAAGGAGGCCTTGTTCGTGGTATCGCGCGTCACGCCCATGGACACGGTGCTCGCCCAGTGCTCGCCCTTGTAGGCGCGGATGATTCTGGAGGCGTTGTCCGCCATGTGGTAGAGGTTGTAACGCTCGAACTTGTAGCCGAAGTTCACGTTGGTGTATTCACCGATGGGATGGAACAGGCCGAGGCGCACGCCCACGGAACGCTTGTAGAAGTACGACCATTCTTCGTCGATGCCGTAGGGGCTCACGGAGAAGCCCCAGTAGGTGTCGAACACGCGGGGGTTCACGAAGGAGGCTTCCAGGTACTGCTCCGAAGAGGATGTGTAGCCGGAAAGGCCCAAGGTGTAGCCGCGGCCGAAGAGGTTGTTTTCCGTAATGGAGGCCATGACGCCGAACTTGTCGTAGGTGGAGTAGCCGAAGCCCACGCTCACCACGCCGGTTTCGGTTTCCTTCACGCCCATCTTGAGGTCCACTTCGCCGGGCACGCCGGTGGGCACCACGGTGGGGTTCACCTCGCTGAAGTAGCGGGTCTTTTCCAGGCGCTGGGCGGAACGGCGCATCTTCGCGCCGCTGAACTGCTGGCCGTCGGCAAGGCGCATTTCACGCAGAATGACGTTGTCGCGCGTGCGGTTGTTGCCTTCCACCTCCACGCGGCGGATGTACTGCCTCTCGCCGGGCTTCACGGTATAGACCACGTCCACCACGCCCGCGTCGGCGCGGGGCTGGGGCCGCACGTCGATATCGGCAAAGGCGTAGCCGTAATCGCTGTAGAAGTCGGTAAGGGCCTTCACGTCGTTCTGCAGCACTTCCACGTCGAAGTAGTCTCCGGCAGCCTGATGCCTGACCATGGAGATTTCCTGCAGAATGCGTTCCCGCGTGTCGATGAGGTCGCCCTGAAGAATGACCTCGCCCACCTTGTAGTGCACGCCTTCGCGCACGCGGAACACCACGCGGATGCCGTCTTCCTCATACTGCACTTCCGGGGCGGCCACCTGGCCGTCCACATAGCCGTGCTTCATGAAATAGCTGCGGATGGCCTGGGAATCGCGTTCCAGAAGGTCGTCCTTCAGCACGCCCGAACCCGTGAACCAGGAGAACATGCCCCTTTCCTTGAGGGACAGGAAGTCCTTGATTTCGTCGGGAGAAATTTCCTTGAGGCCCTCGATGGCCACTTCCTTGATGTAGAGCTTGTTGCCTTCCTTGACGTGCAGCACCAGCACCGCGGCGGAACCGTCGCTTCTCGGCTGCACCTCGTAGGTGACTTCCGCAAGGTAGAAGCCCTGCTTGTGGTAGAGGTCCGTCACCTTCTGAAGGTCGTCGGAAAGCACCTTTTCGTTGAGCACGGAATCGGTGTGCGTGGACATGGCCTCGGTAATGTCGCCGATGCTCACGGCCTCGGAACCTTCCACGCGCACTTCCGCAATGCGCGGCTTTTCCACCACGGTGAACACCAGCGTCTGCCCGGCCGGGCCGGGAACCACATCGGCGCTCACGTCGTTGAAGTAGCCCAGATCCCAGATGCTGCGCACGTCGTTGTCCACGGTGTCCACATTCAGCGGCTCGCCCGTGCGGGAGGATACGCGCACCAGCACTCTGTCCTTGTCGATGAACTTGAGGCCCTTCACGTCGATGTCGGCAATGCCGCCGCGCGAAACCTTTGCCGCCGAGCGCACGGGGGAGGCCTCTTCCAGAGAAGCCACCACCTGGCCCACAAGGCCGTTCACCACGGGCTGAAGCTCAAGCAGGTTCGCCCCTTCCATGTGGAAGGCCTGCGCCCTGCCGCCGGAAGCGGCCACGAGCTGCATGTCGAGGCTGAAGTTCTCGCCGAGCTGGTTCAGCGTGCCGAATACGGCATACTGCGCCCTGGCCGAACGGGCGCGGGAACGGGCGGAGGATGCGTCCTGCGCCGAAGACTTGCCCGTGGACGTGGGAATGGCCTTCACGCCGTAGTTTTCAAGCCCCTGCCGCACCAGCGTGGGGATATCCCGCGCAAGCTGCTGCTGTGCCGAGGGCGCATTCACGGCAAAGGGCAGTACCAGCACGCGGGTTTCGGCCGCCTGCGCCTGCGCGCCCCACACAAGGAGGGTCACGGCCAGACAGACCAGACTAGAAAGAATCTTGCGCATAGAGCTCTCCCGATCTCAATTCAAGGCTGCGGTCCATATCTTCCGCAAGTTCCCGGTTATGCGTCACTATGATGAGGGTCATGCCCGTGTCGCGGTTCAGCTTTCTGAGCACGTCCACCACGCGGGCGCCCGTTTTTTCATCCAGGTTGCCGGTGGGTTCGTCCGCAAGCAGCACCTTGGGGCACAAAAGCGTGGCGCGCGCTATGGCCGCGCGCTGCCGCTCCCCGCCGGAAAGGGTGGTCACATGGTGGTTCAGCCTCTCGCCGAGCCCCACCTTTTCCAGCGCCTCGGCCGCAAGGGCGAGGGCTCTTGCGCGGGGCATACCGGCAATGACGGCCTGCATGGCCACGTTCTCCACCGTGGTGAACTCCGGCAGAAGATGATGGAACTGGAACACGAACCCCAGGGAGCGGTTGCGGAAAAGCGCCGCCTCCCTTGCCGACAGGGCGGAAAGATCGCGCCCCTCGAAAAGCACGCGGCCGCCGGAAGCGCGGTCGAGCGTGCCCAGAATATGCAGCAGCGTGGACTTGCCGCAGCCGGAGGAACCCACGATGGCGAGAGCCTCCCCGGCGCGTACCTCAAAGTTCACGTCGCGCAGTATGGTCAGTTCCCCTGCGGGGCTTTCCACCGATTTTCTTGCATGCTCCACAAGGTACAGCGGAGCCTTGCCGGAGGAAACATCCATGTCGTTACTCATAGCGAAGGGCCTCGGCAGGCACAAGGCGCGCGGCCTGCCTGGCGGGATAGATGGTGGCCACAAAACACATCAGCATGGACACCGCTCCGATGAGGAAAAGATCCAGCGGCTCGATGATGACCGGAAGCGTGTCCATCATGTACACGCCGGGGGGAAGCTCGATGAACTGGTACTTCTTCAGAAGCAGCGCCAGTGCGATTCCTAGCACATAACCTATGGATGTGCCAACAGCCCCGATGATGGCCCCCTGCAGCATGAAAATGCGCCTTATGCCTGCGGCCGTGGCTCCCATGGACATCAATATGGCGATATCCTTGGTTTTTTCCATGACCAGCATGACAAGGGAGGTAATGATGGAAAAAGAGCCCACCAGAATGACCATGAGAAGAACGATGAACATGCCGAACCTTTCGAGCTGAAGCGCGGCGAAGAGGTTGGCGTTCATGTCTATCCAGTTGCGGGCATAGTAGGGAGGGCCGAGCCTTTCGGCCACGGCGTCGGCTATCTTCGCCGCGTCGTAGGGTTCCTTCACGAACACTTCCAGGCCGGAAACATGCCCTTCGGGGTAGCCCATGAGCTCCTGCGCGGCGGAAAGGGAAACATAGGCGAGGCGGCTGTCGAAATCCGACATGCCGGATTTGAAAATGCCCTCCACGCGGAAGGAACGCAGCTTGGGCACAAAGCCCGCCGTGGTTCTCTGCCCCGCCGGGGACATGAGGTTCACGCGGCTGCCCACATGCAGGCGGAAGCGCCGCGCAAGGTCCTGCCCCACGATCATGCCTGCGGGGCCGCCTTCGCGGGAAAGGTTTTCCACGCTTCCGCTTTCCAGATGATGCAGCAGGGGCATGGCCTCCCCGGCCTGTTCGGGGGCGATGCCGCGCACCACAAGGCCCGTGGCCCCCTGCGGGGTGGAAAGCAGCACTTCGGCGTAGAGGAAGGGCGTGGCGGAAACCACGCCCGGCGTTTCCCGTACCGTGTCGAGCGCGCCCTTTTCCCCGGTGAACATGCCCGGCTTCGTGGCCATGACCATGACGTGCGGGCTTGCGCCGAGGATTTTCTCGCGCATCTCGGAGGTGACGCCGTTGTACACGCTCATCACGATGACGAGCGCGGCCACGCCGATGGCCACGCCCAGCACGGACATGAGCGAAATGATGGAAATGAACGTGCGCTTGCTCCTCGAAGTGAGGTAACGCGACGCGATGAACAGCGGGTAGGACATGCTTTTCCCCTTGGCCGGGCGGCCCTTGCGGCCGCCCGTGAAAGAAAGGCTACGCTTCGGGCCTGAGCAGCGGGAAGAGCAGCACCTCGCGGATGGAAGGCTCGTCGGTAAGCAGCATGGTCAGGCGGTCGATGCCGATGCCTTCGCCCGCGGTGGGCGGCATGGCGTATTCCAGCGCGCGCAGATAGTCGTTGTCCAGGGGGCAGGCCTCGTCGTCGCCGGCGGCCTTGGCTTCCACCTGGGCCTCGAAGCGCAGGCGCTGATCCACCGGGTCGTTGAGTTCGGAAAAGGCGTTGCCGTACTCACAGCCGCAGATGAAGATTTCAAAGCGGTCGGTGATGTCGGGGTTGGCGTCGTTTCTGCGGGCAAGGGGCGAAATTTCGGCGGGATAGGCGTAAATGAAGGTGGGCTGCACGAGCTTCGCCTCCACATCCAGGTCGAACAGGCGCGACTGAAGCTTGCCTATGCCTTCGCTTTCCATGAACTTTTCCCCGCGGGAACGCAGGTAGGCGCGCACGGCTTCCATGTCGGTGTAGAATTCCGGCTTGTGGCCGCCCACTTCCTCAAGGGCCTGATGGTAGCTCATGCGCTTCCATCTGCCGGGGGTGAGGTCGATCTGCTGCCCCTGATAGGTGATCACCGTGCTCTGGCACACCTTCATGGCGATATGGGCAAAAAGCCGTTCCGTGAAGTCCATGAGGTCTTCGTAGGTGGCGTAGGACCAGTAGAATTCGCAGGAGGTGAATTCGGGGTTGTGGCGCGTGTCGATGCCTTCGTTGCGGAAGCAGCGGTTGATTTCAAACACCCGTTCCATGCCGCCCACGATGAGGCGCTTCAGGTAGAGTTCGGGCGCGATGCGCAGATAAAGGTCGATGTCCAGCGCGTTGTGATGCGTCACGAAGGGCTTGGCCGCCGCGCCGCCCGCCAGGGCGTGCAGCATGGGCGTTTCCACTTCCATGAAGCCGCTGTCTTCCATGAAGCGGCGGAATTCCCGCACGATGAGCGACCGCTTGCGGAAGATTTCCCGGGCGCGGGGGTTCATCACAAGGTCGACATAGCGCTGACGGTAGCGCGATTCCACGTCGGTGAGACCGCTGTGCTTGTCGGGCAGGGCGCGGAAGGACTTGCTCAGAAGGCGCACGCTTTCGCAGCGCAGGGTGAGTTCGCCGGTCCTGGTACGGAAAAGGCGGCCCTTCACGCCCACGATGTCGCCCACGTCCAGCTTCTTGAAGGCCGCGAAGGCATCGTCGCCGAGCAGGCTCTTTTCCGCATAGCACTGCAGGCGGCCGGTGCGGTCCATGACGTGGAAGAAAATGACCTTGCCGAAGGAGCGGGAAGACATCATGCGCCCGGCAAGCTCGAACACCGTATCCAGCGCTTCAAGCTCCTCTTCTCCCAGAGCCTCGTATTCCGCGTGCACGGGCCCGGCCTCGTGCTTTCTCCTGAAGTCGTTGGGATACAGGGGCAGGCCCGCATCCAGAAGATCGCAGGCCTTGCCCACGCAGTTCTTCACAACTTCATTGAGTTCGCCGTGCTCGGCGAAATTCTCCAGCATGGGCATGAAATAGGCCGCATGTTCCGACTTCGTGGCAAGCTTGATGGGCTTGCGGGCTTTCTTCTGTGCTTCCAAAAGATACTCCGTTATTTAAAGGCTGTGGCTCGGCCTTCTCTGAAACGCCGCCCGGAAACTCACTCCGGCAGGGCGCGACGAAAGACACGCATCCTTCGCGCCGTAAAAAAATTTGCGTAGGACAAATAAGCCCACTCGTCAAGTCTGAGCGGTCCGCCCCGGGCGCGGAAAAAAGCTGTTTTTCCCCGCGCTGCGCTTTGGCGGAAAACGGACATGCGGCCCCGGCCTTTCGCCCTTCCCCGTGCGGCCGCCCGCGCCTTCCTTAAAAGAAGACTTGCGGAAAAGGCCCCCGCAGCCCGCGCGCTCCCTGCCTGCGCCCCTGCCGCGCCCTTCCCTGCCGGAACGGAAAAAAAACAGCCGTGATGCCCGCCGTGCCGGATACCGGCCGCTTCCGCGCCGCGATAAGGCCCTTCCGGCAGCAACCGCCCGCTTTCCGCTCGGGCCGGAGGCTGACTTTCGGGCGGCTCCCCAAACTTCTGCCGTGCGCCCGGGAAAACGCCGGTTCTGTGCGGGCGGAATGCGCTCCTGTTCCGACGCGCCCCGCCGCGCCGGAAAACGCCTGCCCTCCGGGGAAGCGCGCCTCTCCCACCATTGCCCATGAAGAAGGATTTCCCTGACGCGCCCCCCTCCCGCTCAAGAGGGGATAAAGGAAGATGATACGGGAGGCCCCCGCCACACACCGGAGGCTTCCCCGATGTATGTGAGACGGGCCTCATCCCGCCGGGGAAACGCTTCCGCCGGAAGGAACAGGGAAACGGCACGCCCCTCCCCGTGCCCGCCCTGTGCGGAACGACCATTCCCCGCGTTGCGGTGAAAACAAAGGCGTTTCGTTTTCCCTTCCGTGCGAAGCCCCCTGTACGGCGAAGGGCGAAGGAGCGACCGGCCCTGCCCCGCCGTACAAACCTGCGGAAGGCATGGCCGCCAGAGGCGCGTCGCAGGGGATGGGCAGGCAGCCCTCGCCGCACGGAGGCGGAATTTCCCGGCGCGCTCCCCTCCCCCGGAAAACACACGGCAGCAAAGCGCGGCCGGGCCTTTGCGTCGGCTCAAAAGGTTTTTCGTCGACACAAAAGTTTTTGCGTCAACGGAAGCTGCCGAAAGGTCCTTCCCTGCCGGACGGCGGCAGGTTCCGGGGACATTGTGCATGGTTTCCCTTGCTCATCGCCGGGGAAGGGCATACAACGAAGGCATGAAACGCATCCGTTGTCTCCTTCTGACGGCGCTTTTCGCGCTTCTTTCCGTCGCCGCTCCGCTGCGCGCTTCCGAGCCGGACCCCGTCCCCACGCTCCCGGGACAGGATATCGCCTGGCTTTCTCTGGAAGAGGGGCTGGACATGGCGCTGCTCTCCTTTACGGAAAACAACGGAGAGGATTTCTGCCGCCGTATCGTCATACGCGCCCTGCGCTTCGACACGGAACGCTTCGACGTGGGGCTGTACAGCTCCCGCTGGGAGGGGCCGGGCGTGCCCACTCTGCGCGAATGGGCGGAGAAAAAGGACCTTGTGGCCGCCATCAACGCCTGCATGTATCTGAAGGACGGCCAGACCTCCACAGGCTACATGCGCGGGGGCGAGAACATCAACAACGGGCGCATCGTTTCACGCTACGGGGCCTTCTTCGTGGCTTCTCCCCGCGTGCCCGACCTGCCGCGCGCCGCCGTGCTCGACCGCAATGTGGACGACTGGAAGGCGCTGCTCCCGCAGTACGACATCGTGGTGCAGAACTTCCGCCTCATGGGGCCGGACGGCGGACAGGTATGGCCGGAAAACGGCCCGGAACACGCCGTGGCCTCCATTGCCGAGGACATGAACGGCCGCATTCTCTTCCTGCTCAGCGCCGATCCCTGCTCCGTGCACGACTTCGTCAAGGCGCTGAACGCCCACAAGGGCCTCAACCTCAATTCCGCCATGTATGTGGAAGGCGGAAGCGAGGCCTCCATGCTGCTGCGCCTCTGCGGCAAAATCCGGCTGTGGAACGGCATGAGCCCCGCAACCTACATGTTCTCTTCACGCGGGGACGATATTCCCCTGCCCAACATTCTGGGCATCCGCCGCCGCTGATTCCCCACCTTCCCCGCAGAGCAGCATGTCGCGCAGGCGTCTTGCCGCCAGGCTGAGGGTGTGCCCCTCGTATTCCAGCAGGCTGATGCGCCGCGGCGGCAAAGGTTCCGCCAGCTTCAGGGCAAAAAGCTCCCCCGATTCCAGCGCCGGGGCCGCCGTCTGCCCCGGCACGAAGCCCACGCCCAGGCCGTGCCGCGCAAGGTCGAGCACGATGTCGGAGGTTTCCGGCTCCATGGCCGGTTCCAGCTCCAGCCCGTGCGCCTTGAAAATGGTCTCCAGAAAATCGAAG
Organism: Mailhella massiliensis; assembly: GCF_900155525.1. Taxonomy (NCBI): domain Bacteria; kingdom Pseudomonadati; phylum Thermodesulfobacteriota; class Desulfovibrionia; order Desulfovibrionales; family Desulfovibrionaceae; genus Mailhella; species Mailhella massiliensis. The sequence goes on along the minus strand of NZ_LT706952.1, from coordinate 343,677 downwards.
GTGAGCGAATCGCGCCTGTGGCAGATCACCGCCTCGCGGGAAAGCTCCTCCAGCGTCACGGGCCTGTCCCGGAGATGCCCGTAGCACGGGGCGGCCACGAACACATCCCGAAAAGGCGCGAGCGGCGTTTCCCTGAGGTAACGGAAGCTCCCCCCCGCCACGGCGGCCACGGCAAAGTCGATGACGCCGGACTTCACATCCTCCATGGCCCGGCGCGACGTGCCGCCGTACAGCCGTATCCGCACCCCCGGATACCGGGCATGGAACATATCGAGCCTGGCCAGAAGCCAGCCGCGCAGCGCGGTTTCGCTGGTGCCCAGGGCAATGCTGCCCGATTGCAGGCCCACCGCTTCTTCCACCGCCTCCCTGCCCCGGCGGAGATTCTCGCACCCCGCCTCCACATGAGCATAGAAAAGGCGCCCCTCCGGCGTAAGTTCCACCCCGCGCCGGTTGCGTATGAACAGGCGGCACCCCAGTTCCCTTTCCAGCGCGGCCATGGCCCGCGATACGGCAGGCTGACTGGTGAAAAGTATTTCCGCCGCCCGGCTGAAATTGCCGCAGCGCGCCACATGGTAGAACATGCGGCAGAGTTCCCAGTTGAGTTCCATATACGCTCCTTGAAAAAGGCCGGTCGCGGCCCGTAAAACGGCCTGCCGCGCCCTCCCGCCCGGCGCGCGGGGGCGTGTATAGGAGCGGCCCGTAAAACGGCCTGCCGCGCCCTCCCGCCCGGCGCGCGGGGGCCGCCGCCTTCTGTTGCGCCTTCTCCTTCCGGGGAGAACCGGGCCGCCCGGAAGGCCGGGCAAGCATGTGATGCGTGCCCCAGCGCAGGAAACGCCCCCGCCCCGGAAAAATGTCTTCCCTGCGAACGCCGCCCGGAGCGGACGCCGCTTCTAGGAAATTCCGCCGCGCCCGCGTGTCCGTGCCGCACGGCAGACATCCCCCCACACAAAAAAAGCGGCCATTCCCGAGGGGGAGCGCATATCTTCAAAGCGTGCTCTCCGCCGTGCTTCCGCCTCCCGGCACGCGGGGGCCGCCGCCTTCTTCCGCGTCAGAAGCCGGAACCCGCGCCCTGCGGCAAAGGCGGAACAGACTCCTTTTTCCGCGCGTCGCCCGGCGTTCGCCCGGAAAAGCGCTCTTGCCTTCCGGCCATTCCCTCCCGGCAGCGCATTCCGCCCCTGCGCCTTGCCCGGCACGGCGGTCTTCTTCGGCAGGCAGCCTCCGCGAAAACGCTCCCGCCCGGAAAGCGTCGCCCGCCGCTTTGGGTCAGTCATACTTATTTGATATACCAGCCATATCAAAAGAGCATTTTACCGTATCATGCGCCTCTGCTATAGGCAAGAGTGCGCCCTTTCGGCGCGCCGACGCTCTTTTTGCGGGAACATCTCATGAATCGCGGATATATCTTCATTTTTCTCGCCACCGTTTTCTTCAGCTCCATGGAAGTGGCGCTCAAAACCGTGGCGAACGACTTCAACCCCATGCAGCTCAACTGCACCCGCTTTCTCATAGGCGGGATTCTGCTCATTCCCTTCGCGCTGCGCGGTCTCCGGCAGCACGGCGCCACGCTCACGGCCGCCTCGTGGAAGGGCTTTTCGGCCCTGGGCTTTCTGGGCCTTGTGGTCAGCATGATGTTCTACCAGGTTTCCATTCTCTACGCGCCCGCCTCGGTGGTGAGCGTGCTCTTCAGCTGCAACCCGGTGCTCGTGCTGGCCTTCGCCTTCCTCATCCTGCGCGCCGACATCAGGCCCCAGCACATTGCGGCGCTGGCGCTGGAAGTCATAGCCGCCCTCGTCATCATCGATCCGCTGCATACCAGCCTCGACCCCGCGGGCATCACGCTGGTGCTCCTTTCCGCCGCCACCTTCGCGCTCTACGCCGTGCTCGGCAAGAAAATGTGCGCCCGCTACTCCGGCGTGGCCGTCACCTCGTTCAGCTGCCTTGCCGCCAGCGCGCAGATGATCGTGCTCATGCTCATAAGCCACATCGGCCCCGTGGCCGACCTGCTCGGCGAAACCGCGCCCATGTTCGCCAACATCCCCTTCTTCAGCGGCTACCGGCCGGACAACATCCTGAACGTGCTCTATATCTGCGTGTTCGTCACCGCCGGCGGCTATGCCTGCTACTTCATGGGCATGGAGGCCACCTCCGCCATGCAGGGTTCGCTCGTGTTCTTCTTCAAGCCCGTGCTCGCCCCCATCCTCGCCATGATCGTTCTCGGTGAAAACATTCCCTGGAACATGTGGGCGGGCATTCTCCTCATGCTCGTCGCTTCCGTCATTTCCATGATCCCCACATGGGAAGCTCTCATGGCCGCAAGGCCGCTTATCGTCCGCCACCTCCTGCATAAAGGACGCTGACGAGAGCTTCCCGCCCGCAAGGCGCATCCGCGCTTCCCCCCGTGCGGGCCGCACGCCCGTTTCTCCACACCCCTGCGGAGAAACGGGCGTTTCGTTTAACAGCATTCCGCCGCAGAACGCGGATGAACGAAAAGCATGCAGGGGATTGCGCGATATGCACGGAAAACTTCAAGTGCCTCTGTTACGACGTCGACTATCAGATAGTCTATGAGCGTTCTTCTGCCAAACTTCCATACCCAACTTTCAGAAGTTCCCTCGCCCCGGAGCCGACAGACGCGCGGATATTCCGGCATAAAAAAAAAAGGGACGCCGCAGCGCATCCCGTCCCGATAAAAAAGATGTATGCCCTTAAGTCAGAGGCTTGACGCCGCCCTTGCGGCCGAGGCCGAAGCCCACCCGGTACAGGTCGGGCATGTTGAAGCGCCCGTCGCTCAGGGTAAGGCAGAAACCGAGGCCTTCCAGCTGCCTGCGCACCTCCGCCCAGCCGGCGCTTTCAAATTCCGGCGGCGTATGGGAAGGATGCATTCTGACCAGTGCAGAAGGCCCTTCGGCATACGCTTCCTGCCATCTGTCCTGCACGCTCTGGAAGGGGCAGGGAACATTCATACCCTTCAGTTTCTCCAAAAGTTTCGTAGCCCAGGGGTTGTCTTCCTGCATTTCGGCCACACGAATCTGAGAGGCGATCTGCACGCCGCTCTTGATGCTCTCATAATGGATGGGGTAAGCCGCTCCCGCATACTTCTTGTCGTGGGAATCCTGACAGGCCCTGGCTATGGCCGCCATGAAGGAACGGGGCGAAGTCTGCTGGCGCGCGTCGGCCAGGTGCCCCACCGTCCAGGTGTAGGGCATCCCCCGGCGTCTGTCCCTGCCCATGTAGGGTCCGGTCAGGCGATGGAACAGCGGCTTGAGGATCTCATCGGTGAGTTCCCCGGTATTTCTGAAAAACCACACGCCGCCCTGCTCTTCAAGACTGTTGGGAAGCTGTTCGGAAAAAAGTCCGCGCAGGCATTTTCCGGAATCCCCCCCTCCGTTGCACAGTCTCTTCCAGAGCATGCCGTACAGCTCCGCCCTTGTCCAGGAAAGTTCCACCTTGGAAGCAAGCAGCTTGGATGCGTCGGGAAAGGAAAAGGATATGCGGCTGCAATGATCTTCCCGCAGAAAAATCTTTGTCTTGATGTGCGAAAAGGTGGAAAACTGCAGCGCCGTACGCAAAAGACCGGTAGTCAGTTCGTCGATATCCTTCCACGAATAAGCTACACGGTCCAGCGCATCAAACACGATGAGCAGACTCATGCCCTGCCGGGCAAAGGCCCTGTCCGCGTCAAGAAATATCCTGTCCACGCGCTCCGGATTGTCCGCCACCCACGGCACCAGAGTCTTCCATTCCGCGCCGCTGTGCGGCATATCCGCTCCCTGCTCCAGCCCGGCTGCCGAAACGCAGGCTTTCAAAAGCACCGCGCGCCAGATGCTGACGGCATCATGCCCGGAGAGAAGACTCGCAAAGGTACTCGGAGAAGGGTACTCCTCACATTGTGTCGCGCCGTGACCGATGGTTACGTGTATCCCCCTGAGATCCGGAGCGGCCTGCCCGAGCAGCGCTCTCACGTCCGCCTTCTGCAGGGCCTGAGCCCAGAACGTCTTGCCCACGCCGCGCGCGCCGATCACAAGCGGAGTATGCAGGCGCAGGGCGCGGATATGGGAAGGAGGGGTAAAAAACGTGGCAAGCGTGGGCGCCTCATACTCCGCCGAGATGGGGATGGATTCCGTCACATTTCGCAGTGCTTTCTGAATCCCGGATACGGAACAGCTCATGCTTCTTCCTCAAAAAAGAACCTGTACAGATTGTCGATAAAAGGAAACACCGCCCTCATCAGCGCTTCATCCAGCGCATGGTTCAGCGCATAAAGCTGCTCCATCGCGCTCAGGCCCTGATTCCAGTGAACAATCCACGGATGATGCGGGGCCTCTTCGTCTTCAATATCGAAATTGAAGGGCTCGGGCAATTCCGCCTCCGGCTGTTCCGAAGCATCGCCGGGCGCGGGAACGTCGTCATAGAGACTTCTGGAAAACACGTTCCAGGCGTTTTCCCTCAGGTGACGTACATAGGCCTGTTTGTCCGGCACGGGGGGAAGCATGGCGGCAACCACCTGCAGGGATTCACGCACCGCTGCTGCCTGCCCCAGCCCATTCCAGTACCGGAAAAGTATGGAGTAGCCCTTCCAGGTCTGCACGCCTTCCACGGCGAAAAGCAGCACGAGTTCAGGCGCCAGACCCAGCACGCAGGCGGAGGCGATTTCATCAAGACCTGCCCGCGAGTCAATAAGGATACAGTCGGGACCATACTCCCTGTCAAGTTTTTCCAGAAGACCGCGCAATCTCTGCGGCCAGCTGACGCGAACATCGCCTTCCATCCGGGGCATCCATGCCCGACCCATCTTGGCAATGTATTCTCCGTCGTTCCTGCCGTGGGCGGGAACGACGAAAATCTCGCCCCCACCTTCCGCAAGAGGACTCGTGGCGACCATGTTGTGGATAACCGCATCGCCGTTGCCCACCGCATCTTCCACCAGCCAGTCCAGAAGGCCGTATTCGGGGCGTCGCTCTTCCGGGAGCAGGCTGCTGGAAAGGCCCGGCGATTCCAGGTCCATGTCCACGACCATGACCGTTTTTCCCTTTTTGGCCAGATACCAGGCCGCCGCGGCCAGCGCCGTGGAACGCCCCACGCCGCCCTTGATGGAAAAAAACACCGCCGTCTTCCAGGAAAGCTCATCCTCCTCCGCACGGGCTGCCCAAGAGCTTTCCGTCAGCACTCTGTCCACCACGGTGAAGGAAAAACGACCTTCATGGCGGAACACCACGGCTCCCTGCTGTTCCTCTGCAAAAGGCGCGGCACGGAAAAACAGCGCGCGGCCGTCGGGAAGAACATGAGGCGCAAGTGTTTCGGCGATATCTTCGCGCAGGGAGGAAAGAGCCTTCTCAAACCTCTCCCCTCCGAAGGTTTCTTCATCCATCACAAGGGAAATGCGGCCGAAAAGATCCCGATTGACGAAAAAAAATTCCGTCTTTGCACTAAGCTGAAGCTCATCGTCATGCCGGAGGAAAATCTCTTCAAGCTTCCCCATAAGGTCATCAAAAAGCGCCATCACAACACCCCGTCAAGTTCCGCCTGATTGATGATTTTTGCTATCGCCTTCACAGCAGTCCCGTGATTGCGCGCCGTCTGTTCGGTAACGTCGCCTGCATGGGCGTACCGCTGATCGACCTGCCATGTATCAAACGGATTGACGGCAGGAATAAGGTAAACTCTGCCCTTCTGCATGAAGGAGAGGTATTCATTCCAGAGCGTATTGATATGCCGCTTATAGGTTTTGTCTTTAATATCATGGTCGGCATCGGACGCGACGCCCTGCTTGATGAGAATCGCCTTCAGGCCGCACTCTGCACAAAGCCCGTACAAATGATCGGCATTGGCCCAGCGCCCGTTCTGAAGAAGCAGGTCAGCATCCTGATAATGCCGGTAAAAGGCGTTGTGAAAATTCTTCTGCATGACCGTACGCTCCGCATGAGAAAGAGAAAATTTTTATAGCAAAAAAGGCAGCTTCCAGCAAGACGGCATAGGGCTTCCCCTCGGAACACCTTTCCTGCTGCCGCCGAAAAATAAAAACTACAAGAAACTTCCCCCGATTCTCAATCCTCAGACACCGCGGAATTAAACGAAAAAAGGCCGTGCATCAAACACGGCCTCTTCGTTTCCATGGTGGGGCGTGCGCGATTCGAACGCGCGACTCTCTGCTTAAAAGGCAGGTACTCTACCGACTGAGTTAACGCCCCTCTGGCCGAAAAGAAGTAGCTCCTTCAGGGAGCGAAGTCAAGCGAAAATATCAGACTTCAATCCACTCTTTTCAGAGTAAGGGGAATGACGTGCAGCGCGCGGGAAACCTCGTCCGTGCTGCCGAGCTTCCATTCCCAGCTTCCGTCGGGCCAGCCGGCACGGCGGGCCAGTTCCGCCGTCACGCCCCTGATGTCGATGATGGGGTGGCGCAGAAACACCGCGGGCAGGCCGTGCGTAAGGTTGCAGGCAAGGCAGGCATCGCCGCGCTGATGCAGTTCGAAAAGAAAGTCCAGCTTCTTTTCCGAGGCGGACATGAGCGCCAGGCGTATATCGTAAGCTCCGTCCTCAGGATCACCGAACAGCGCTTCGAAAAACTGGTCGGTACGTTCGGGAGGGAAAACTTCGTTCAGGCATTCTCTGGTGAAGATTTCTTCGTAACTGGGCATCCGCCTCTCCTTTAAGAGGGTGAAAGGTTAATGAAGGCAATTCCGTGCAGGACACACTGTACGGGCACAGGGCTTGCACGACTCGGGCCTTGCTCACGGCGGAAGTGAATTCCGCCTGCGCGGCCCTCGCGGCCCGGCCGCCCGAAGGCGTCCGGGGGCCCCGGTGCGTTGACCCATGCCCTGTGCTCCGCAGGCAGGGTACCACGAAGGCAATTCCGTGCAGGACACGCCGTACGGGCACAGGGCTTGCACGACTCGGGCCTTGCTTACGGCGGAAGTGAATTCCGCCTGCGCGGCCCTCGCGGCCCGGCCGCCCTAAGGCGTCCGGGGGCCCCGGCGCGTTGACCCATGCCCTGTCCTCCGCAGGCAGGATACCACGAAGGCAATTCCGTGCAGGACACGCCGTACGGGCACGGGGCTTGCACGACTCGGGCCTTGCTCACGGCGGAAGTGAATTCCGCCTTCGGGCGGCCCTCGCGGCCCGGCCGCCCGAAGGCGTCCGGGGGCCCCGGTGCGTTGACCCATGCCCTGTCCTCCGCAGGCAGGGTACCACGAAGGCAATTCCGTGCAGGACACGCCGTACGGGCACGGGGCTTGCACGACTCGGGCCTTGCTTACGGCGGAAGTGAATTCCGCCTGCGCGGCCCTCCCGGCCCGGCCGCCCGAAGGCGTCCGGGGGCCCCGGTGCGTTGATGCCGCGGCCATTTCCGAAAAACGGAGCGCTTCCCGGCGATTGCGGCGGGCGCTTTCACGCCGCACCTTGCATCATTATAGCGGCGGCCGTCTCATCGGGCAAGGCGAAAAGCGCCTCACGGCGAAGGTTCGACAAACAGTCTTTCCAGATCGCCTTCCGTCATGCCGTCCACGCTTTCGAGGCGGTGACGCACACGGCCCGATTCCATCACCGCAAGGAAAGAGGCAAGGCGCAGGCTCTGCCCCAGGCTGTGGGAAACCATGAGCACGGGCAGGCTTTCCGCAAGGCCGAGAAGCAGCTCCTCCACACGGCGGGCGGCGCGCACGTCCAGCGAGGCGGTGGGTTCGTCCAGAAGCAGCATGTCCGGTTCAAGAGCCAGGGCGCGCGCCAGACAGAGTCTTTGCTGCTGGCCGCCGGAAAGCCGCTCCGCGCTCATGCCGAGGCGGCTTTCCACCTCGTTCCACAAATCGGCGCGCACGAGCGCCTCTCTCACGCGGTCCTCCAGTTCCGAACGCGGGCAGTCCCGCGCCACGGAAAGGGGCAGGGAAACATTGCGGAACACGCTTACGGGAAAGACCTGCGGCGTCTGAAACACCATGGCCACACGCCTGCGCAGCACGGAAAGGGGCAACGCCTCCTTCCCCTCCTCCGGGTACAGGCGCACGCTTCCGCCGGGGAGAAAAAGTTCCGCCTGGCCCGTGGTGCGGCAGCCGGGCACTTCCTCGTTGAGGCGGTTCAGCGCGCGCAGAAACGTGGTCTTGCCGGAACCGGAGCGCCCCACCAGCACGGCTATGCCGCTGCGCGGCACATCCATGTCCACCTCATGCACCACGGCATGACCGAAAAAGGAAACCGAAAGTCCGCGCGTGCGGAGCATGTATGCGGAAGCATCATTCTGTGCCATGGCTTACGCCCTCCCCTGCCATTTTCTGCGAAAACCGTTTTCCAGCGCCCTTGCCGCCAGAAGCAGCAGGCAGGATATGCCGAGAAGCAGCGCCGCCGCGCCGAAGCCGCGCAGAAGCTCCTGCTGATCCTGATACTGGGAGGAAATGTAGTAGATATCGAAGGAAAGCGCCTCGAACTTGCCGAAAAGCCCGGCGGGCATACCCGCATTGGCCACCACGCCGGTAAAGAGAATGACGGCCGTATCCTCGGCCGCGCGGCCCACGGCAAGCACCACGCCGCCGAGTATGCCCCGTGCCGCGGCAGGCAGGCAGAGGTGGAACATGGTCTGCGTGCGGGAAAGCCCGGCGGCCGCCGCCGCAAGGCGCAGCGACGCGGGCACGGCGGCCATGGCCTCGCGCGTGGAGGCCACGAGCACGGGCAGCACCAGAAGCGCAAGGCAGCCTGCGGCCAGCAGAAGCCCGGTATTGGCCTCGGGAAAAAACGTGTGGCGCAGAAAAAGAATGAGCATGAAGCCGAAAAGCCCCATGACGATGGAAGGCATACCCGCGAGCATGTCCACGGCCGCGCCCATCACGCGCTTCTGCCCGGGCGTCGCCATTTCCGCCAGATACATGCCGCAGCCCACGCCCGGAAACACGGCGAGCGCCATGGTGAGCAGCACGAGGTGAAACGTGCCCGCGCAGGCGGGCCACAGGCCGTCCCACACCGGAACGCGGCCGAGCACGGCCTGCCACGGTTCCGCACGGCCGAAAAGAAGCTCCGTTCCCATGACGGGAAGCCCCCGCCAGAGCAGATAGCCCATGAGAGTGCAGACCATGGCGGGCACAAGGTATGCGGAAAGCATGGTGCACAGGCGGAACACACGGAAGAAAAAACGGTTCATGCCCTGCCCCCCATGCGCCGCAGGCAGAGGCTCACGGCCGCGTTGACGAGAAGAAGGATAAGCCCGGCCATGAACAGCGAATCGTACGCCGCGCCGCCCACCTCGTTGGAGGTGACGAGCGCCATGTGCGCGGTAAGGGTGCGCAGGCTGGAAAGCATGGAATCGGGCGGCACGGGCGCGTTGCCCGCCAGCATGAGCGGAAGCATGGTATCGCCCACGGCGCGGCCGAAGCCGAGCACCGCGGCGGAAAGCAGCGTGGCGCGGGAAGAGGGAAGCACCACATGCCAGAGCAGTTGCAGGCGGGTCAGCCCCATGGCGCGGCCGGGCAGTTCCACGGCCTGAAGCCTCGGGGCAAGCCCCGCCTGAAGCACCAGCACCACGGTGGGCAGGATGAGCAGACTCAGCATGACGGAGGCGGTGAGCCACGAGAAGCCGGAACCGCCGAGGCCCCGGCGTATGGCGGGCGCAAGCAGAAACACGGCGGCAAAGCCGTACACCACGGTGGGGATGGCCGTCATGACGCGCACCATGCCCCCCACCAGACGGCGGAACAGGCCGATACGGCTCCCCGTATCCGGGGAAAGCAGCCAGCAGCAGAGGCATACGCCCATGCACCAGCCCGGAACGGCGGCCGTAACGCCCATGGCGAGGGAACCCGCCGCCATGGGCAGAATGCCGAAACGCCCCTGCCCGGGCGACCACGTCCAGGAAAAGGGGCCTCCCCCCTCCCCGCCATGCAGAAACACGGGCATAGCGAAGGCGAAAATCATAAGAAAAAGCAGGACCATGCCGCCCATGGCCAGAAGCACGGAAAAACGCAGAAGAAGCGTTCCCCCGCGCCCCTCACGGCTGCAAGGTCCGAAACAGCGCATATCACTTTTCTCCGGCATGATGGAATACCGTAAGCGGCCGTGGCCCGCCGCGTAAAAACTGCCCGCGCTTTCCGCTTCGCTGCCGGAAGATTCCGGCCTGCGGAAAGACGCTGAGAACATTCGAAACGCCCGAAGAGCGCCGGGGAAAAGCCCCGGCGCTCACAAGGAACGGCCGTCTATCTCTTTCTTTCCAGCGGGATGTAGCCGGAATCGGAAATGAAGGCCTTGCCGTCTTCGGAATAGATGTAGCCGATGAACAGCGCGGTGAGGCCCGTGGGTTCACCCTTGGTGTTCATGTACAGCAGGCGGGTGATGTTGTAGGCGCCGCTCGCCGCGTTTTCCTGAGAAGGAACCATGCCGTCCACGGTGACGCCGCGGATGGAACTGTCGAGGTGGCCTATGCCCACATAGCCTATGGCGTTGGGGTCCTGGGCGATGGCGGTTTTCATGGCGCCGTTGGAGTTCACCACGTTGGCGCTCCGGGCGGACGTGCCCTTGTCCAGCGCGCGTTCCTCGAAGGTTTCGCGGGTGCCGCTGCCGTCTTCGCGCACATAGAGGGAAATGGCCGCGTCCTTGCCGCCGAGTTCCTTCCAGTTGGTGATTTTCCCTGCGAAGATGTCCTTCACCTGCGCCTTGCTCAGGCCGGTCACGGTATTTTCGGGATTCACGGCCACGGCCACGCCGTCAATGGCGAAGGGGAAGGAAACAAGGCCGTACTTGGTCACTTCGCTTTCCTTCAGGGCGCGGCCGGTATTGCCGATCTGCACGAGGCCCTCGCCCACCTTCTGCACGCCCACGCCGGAACCGCCGCCGGCCACGGTGATGCGGATATCGCCGTTGGCGGCCATGATGGCCTGGGCGGCCTTCTTCATCACCGGAATATGGGCGGTGCCGCCCGCAATGTCGATGCTGCCCTTCTGCCCCTTGAAGGAATCCAGAGGAGCGGCCACGGCCAGAGAGGCGCCGAGAAGAACCAGCGCCAGAGCGGAAAGAATACGATTCATGCACACCTCTCGTTACGAGGCGGCACTTTTCGGGAACGACGGAAGAATCGCAGAGCGGCACAAGCCGCCAGATGCAGGAAGCCGGCAAGACAGACCTTGTCTCTGCGGATGGTCTCGTCAGGTGTTCCTGAAAAACATGCCGGCCTCTTGTGGAATGGATGGTTGCCGCGCAACAACGCGCGGATTTTCCTTTTTCTGCCCCACGGGGTGGGGAAAGTCAAGGCGCAGCGCCGGCAAAGACCCGCAGAAGGCGCGGCGCACAGGGCTTTTCCGGTCCCTGCGGAAAGAAGACAAAAAAAGAGGGGGGCCTCCCCCTCCCTGTCGCCTGCCGGACCTCCTCCGCCCAAAGGACGAAAAAACGTCTAGCCCTGTGCCAGCAGGCCGCGCACGGCATGTGCCGCGTCCTTCGCCGCGAAAAGGCGCGTGGAACCGGACGGCATGTCCGGGAACGCCGCGGCGATGAAGCCTTCCTTTTCCACGCGCTCCACATCAAGGCCCAGTTTGCGGGCTGCGGCCTCCCCCTTGCCGGTAAGCACCAGCACGGCGGCCGCAAGGCGCGCGTTCACGCCGAAGAGCACGTCCTCCACCTTGTCGCCCACCATGGCGCAGCGCTCCGCGCAAAGGCCGTGCGCATCCCGCAGGCTTTCCCACATGCCCGGGGCGGGCTTGCGGCATAAGCACGCTTCTTCCGGCGCATGGGGGCAGAAGCGCGCGTCGTCGAAGCCCGCGCCGAAGGCGGCAAGCAGCTCCTGAAGCCTGGCATGGCACTCATGCCAGCCCGATTCGGGAAAATACCCCCGCCCTATGCCCGACTGATTGCTCACGAGATAGGAAGCCACGCCCCTTTCCCTGAGAAGCCCCAGCGCCTGCCCCGCGCCGGGAATAAGCTCCACCCCCTCGGCGCTGCCGAGATAGTGGCGGTCCACAATCACCGTTCCGTCACGGTCGAAAAGCACGGCGGAAAGTTCCATGGCAATCCCTCATCCTTGTGATGACATGTTCCGCCCGCGCCATGTCCGCGCGGGCCATGGCCTGTTATGGAAAAGGCCGCGCGCTGTTGTCAAGGCGGAGCTGCGCGGAAAGCGGCGCGCCGTGCGGCCCGCTTCCCCGGCCGGAAAAGCCTCCGCCGTGCCGCCTGCCTTCTCCCCAACGTGCCCCACCCGGCCGCCGCACCCGCACGGCGGCCGGACCTTTTCGGCATTCCGCAGGTCCTTGCCTGCGCAACCTGCCGGAACTCAAGGAAAATACCGCTCCCCCGCACCACTGGCCCCTCCGCTTTTCTCTTCCGCAGGTACTGGTATCGGGAAGCTTTTCTCTTCATGTCGAAAGGGCGGGGAAGGCGGCACTTCTCCTCCCCCGCCTTCGCCTTTCAGATAGGGAAAGAAAAAAAGAACAGGAATTCCGGCATGTTCAAAAATTGAAAATGACTTTCTCTTTATAGAGAACGCCTTCTCTCCCGTTTTATCCGTTACTTTTTTCACATAGCATGCACACGCGCTTCCTCCCTATGGAAAATCATGAAAAAAAACGCTCTGTTAAGATACCGTTCCCCTGTTTTTCCATGCACATGCATTCACGATTCCTGAAAAACGACTCTTTTTAAATACCTTTTCGACATAAAACCTGCTTTAAGGCATAAATCACCGTAAGACAAGCCTCTTGTATTCTCCGTAAAAGATACGTTTTGTACCGGTATTGTAATATAAAAAAAATTATTACTGTGGAAGAAAAATTTTTCTGAAAAACCATAAATTTTAATGGTAGCCACGGCAAAATGAAGAATCCGGCAAAAACCATGTTTCTTTCATGTCGGATATTCTGCAAGGCTGGTACACCTCTGTCATTCACCGGTAAAACACGGATGAAATCTGAGTATTTCATCCTTTTTAAAGGAAGAAATCATGCAGACGAAAGGCTCCATAGGAAATCTTATCAATCGTTACAAAACGGTGCTGAACAAGTGCCGACTCATGAACACCTTCGGCTCTCTTGCTACAGCGGCCATGTTCACGCTGGGCGGAGCCGGAGCCGCCCTGGCGACGGACGCCTATCAGGAACCGCCCGCCTCGTTCCACACCACCATAGATGAACCGAACCACCGCTGGTATTACGACGTCGCCGGGGAGCAGAATGTCCTTGTCAGCGGCAAAAACGCCGCCACGGAGGCGGAAAGCCCCATGGCCGTGACCGGCAGCGCCGGCATCACGCGGTTCAACTACGGCAACATCTGGGTCATGGACGGCTACGCCCAGGGCATGGGGGGAACCCCCGGCGAAAATCACACCATCCTGAACCAGGGCAACATTTATGTCGGTGAAACCATGCCCGGCGCAGGCAAGGGCATGGGCGTCGATTCCGGCGGCACGGCTCTGAACGTCGGCATCATTGCGGTACGCAGAGGCAGCGGCATGGCGGACAACTCCGGTTCCGCGGACAAGACCATGGTGAATTCCGGCGTCATCACCGCAGAAGGTGCGGACAGCGTCGGTATGCATTACCGCAGGCAGGCCGTCGGCGGCGAGGTTTCGAACACCGGCACCATCGAGGCGGACAGAAACAGCACCGCCGTGCTCGTCACGGGTACCGACGGCGCCACCGTGAAGCTGGCGGACGAAAGCCGCGTCGACGGACTCATCCGCCTTCAGGGGACGAACAACCGGCTTTCCGTTGTCGGCGTGGGCGCGGAAGGCAGGGAAAACCTGCAGGTGCAGGGCGCATTCTCCGGCTCCGTCGAGGGCAGCCGCGTGGCCTTCACCGACGATTCCGACATCCGGCTGGACAACGGCTTCATCATCGACAAAGAATCCGAGGTTTCCCTGTCCGGCGTTCGCCTTGTCCGCGGCCCGCGGAAAAACGCCGAAGGCTCCATTGTGCTCGACAAGGGCAATCTGACCCTGAACGGCGGCCTTGCCGAAGGTTCGGGTTCCCTCGGCAGCCTGAGCGCGGACAAGGGCCGTATCGTCATCGACAGGGCCGAGCTTTCCGGCAACCGCTCTCAGGCCGACCCGAAGAGCCCCGTTGCGGGCGCGATTGCGGCCGTCATGGAAGAAGGCCGGAGCCTTGCCGTCAGAAATTCCACCTTCGACGACAACCGGACGGAGGCGGACGTCTCCTCCGGTCACGGCGGCGGCGCGCTTTCCGTCACGGGCAGGGGCGGTCCCGTGCGCGTGGAAGAAAGCGTCTTCAAAGGCAACGCGGGCGTCTTCGGCGGCGCGCTGTACAACGGCGGCAGCGACGTCACCATCCAGAACAGCACCTTTGCGGACAATACGGCCGCCGCGGCAGGCGGCGCGCTGTACAATGCGGAAGGCGGAACCCTCACCTTCTCCGGTACCAACGTGTTCACCGGCAACCTTGCAGCAGGCACGGCCGGCGACATTCACAACAGGGGCACGATGGTGGTGGCGGAGGGCAGAACCCTCCTGAACGGCGGCTACACGCAGGAAGGCGCTTCCTCCGGCCTCAGCGTACGGCGCGGCGCGGCGCTTTCCATCGCCATGCCCGACGCGGGCGGCGTATCGGCCGGAGCGGGCACGGCCCTGCTCGCGCTGGGCGCTCCGCTGGAGCTTGGCTCCGGCACGCTCACCGTGGGCACGGTAACGGCCCGGAACAACGCGGCCGCGGCCTTCGGTTCCGATTCCGTGCTGGTGCTGAACGGCCGGGCCGCTTCCGAAAGCGCCATGATCCGTTCCGCCGACGGCGGTTCCCTCGCCGTGGAAAAGGGCGCGGCCCTGTACATCACCGACGCGCAGACGGGCAAAACCTACACCGTTACCGAAGGCCTCAGCGCCGCGGAAGGGGAATACTGGGCAGGCGCCGACCTTCTCGGCAGCCGCCTCACCCGGGCGGACATCCGCCGCGACGGCGAAAAAATCACGGTCGTTGCCGAAATGAAGGATGCCGCCCAGGCCCTGCCCGGCGTCATTCCGGCAAGGGCCATGAACGCCATGATATCCGGCAACCGGAACGACACGGAAGCTTCCTCCATGGGCATACGCTTTTTAAGCCGCGCCACGGAACCCGGATTTCTGGCTTCCGACAGCCTTGCCGTGGCCACGGTGAACGAGGTTTCCCGCGCGGCGGTGACGGCGGGCGTGCAGAACACGGCCCTGCGCCTTGCCGGGGCGGGCGCGGAACAGATTGCACGGCAGCTTTCCCTGAGCTTTTCCCCCGGGGACAACAGCATGACGCAGGACGGGCTGAACGTCTGGGCCGCGCCCATGTACGGCAACACCCGCACCCACGGCATGGCCGTTTCCGGCGCATCCGTGCACGGCGGCGGAGGCAAGTCCGACACCCGGGGCACGGCCACGAGTACGACCAACAGCTACAACTTCGGCGGCGTGAGCCTCTATGCGGGCTGGAACATCGACAACCTGAACATTGTGGGAAGCGCGGGCTACGCCGCCGCCGACCACGACGTGAAGATGAACCTGCCCGCCTCTCTGGGCATGGGCCGCGCCGACGCCAACGTGAACACCGACGCCTTCCTTGCCGAGCTGCGGGCCGAATACCTGATTTCCACGCCCGTGGCGGACATTCTGCCCCACGCGGGCGTGCGCTACACCGCCCTCTATACGGAAAGCCACAACGTGACCGTGGGCGGCAGGCTGCTGAACCGTGCCGGGGCCGACACGCAGCACATCGTGGAATTCCCCGTGGGCGTCACCGCGGCAAAGAGCTTCGACATCGCAGGCTGGAACATGAGGCCGCAGGCCGATGTTTCCGTCATTCCCGCCGCCGGAGACAGAAAGAATACGACGAAGGTGTCCTATGCGGGCATCAACGCCGTGGACGGCGTGAGCACCCGCATCATGGATTCCACGAGCTTTTCCGGCATGGTGGGGCTTCAGGCGGAAAAGGGCAGCCTCGCCCTCGGCCTGAACTACGGCGTGCAGGCTTCCCGCCACGAAACCGACCAGAGGGTCAACATGGGCGTAAGCTGGAAGTTCTAGCCCTTTCCTCCTCCCGTGCGGAGGGCCGCTGCAGGCGCGGCGCTCCCGCCGGAACCTGCCGGAGGCGGCAAGCACCCCCGCTCACGGCAGAGGCCCGTCATGACGACGGGCCTTTTTTCATGCCCTGCGCCGCGGCAGTCCGCGTTCTGCGGGGGATACGCCGCAACGGCCCGGCCTTTCCGCAAAAAAACTCACGGAAAGAAGGCTCACGGCGCGGCATGTAAGGCGGCCCCCGACCGAAGCACGGCGGGCTTTTCCGTCATCCTGCCCGGGGCAGGGAGCGTTCCGCCCGGCGCGGGCATGGGGCGGCGCATCCCTGCGCCGCGGCAGAAACTTTCCGCCCGGGACGGCGGAAAAAAGCGCCGGAGCGCGGCAGCCCCGCCCGGTATGCCGTCCGCGGCCGGGCCCCGCCCGTTTTTTCTTGACGCGGGCACTGCTTTTTTTCATGCTGCGTCCATGCTTTTATACATCCATGTTCCCTTCTGCCGCAGAAAATGCCGCTACTGCGCCTTTTATTCCGAGCCTGCGGCCCGGGACGATACCGCGCGCCTTGCGCTGTGGGCCGACGCCCTGTGCGGGGAAATGCGCCGCGAGGCGGAAGAGGCGGGGCATCCTGCCGTAAGCACGGTGTTTTTCGGCGGCGGCACGCCGAGCCTGCTTTCCCCTGCGCTCATGGGCCGCGTCATCGATACGGCCGCCTCGCTTTTTTCCCTTGATGCGGATGCGGAAATCAGCATGGAGGCCAACCCCGAATCCATGAATGAGGAAAAGGCCCGCGGCTTTCTCGCCGCCGGGGTGAACCGCGTTTCACTGGGCGTGCAGGCGCTGGACGACGCGCTTCTTGCCGTTCTCGGCCGCGTGCACGACAAAAAGACCGCTGTCGACGCCTTTTCCGCGCTGCGCCGCGCGGGCTGCGGCAACGTGGGGCTCGACCTCATGTGGGGCCTTCCCGGCCAGAGCGCGGAAAACTGGAAGGCCCAGCTTGCCGAAGTATGCGCCCTTTCCCCGGAGCATCTTTCCTGTTACGGCCTCATGCTGGAGGAAGGAACGCCCCTTTTCCGGGAACGCGGAAGCCTTGCGCTGCCGACGGAAGAGGAAGGCGCCCGCATGTATGAGGAAGGCGGCGCGCTTCTTGAGGCGGCGGGCTACGCGCAATATGAAATTTCCAACTATGCAAAGCCGGGTTTTGCCTGCCGCCACAACACGGGATACTGGACGGGGGAGGACTACCTCGGCCTCGGCCCTTCGGCGGTAAGCTGCATGGGAAACGAACGCCGGAGCAATACGGCGAATCTTGACCGCTGGCTTGCCGCCGTGCAGCGCAGAAAGCGCGCGGCGGAAGTGGAGAAGCTCGGCTTCACGGAAAAGGCGGAAGAACTCGTCATGCTCGGCCTGCGCACGGCGCGCGGGCTGGATATGGAAGCCTACCGCGCCCTTACCGGAAGAGATTTCGCCAGGGACAACGCCGCCTTCATGGAAGAGCTGTTCCGCCGCTCCCTGGCGGGCATGAAGGACGGGCGCTTCTTCCTCACGCGCAGAGGAATGCTTGTTTCCAGCGCCGTGATGGAACGCCTTTTCGAAAATATTCCCGAAACACCGGAGGGCGCGGCATGAACACCCCCGTCGGCCGTTTTGCGCCCAGCCCCACGGGGCTGCTGCATCTGGGCAACGCATGGTCGTTTCTTCTGGCATGGCTTGCGGCCAGAGCCGAGGGCGGGCGCATTCTCCGGCTCCGTCGAGGGCAGCCGCGTGGCCTTCACCGACGATTCCGACATCCGGCTGGACAACGGCTTCATCATCGACAAAGAATCCGAGGTTTCCCTGTCCGGCGTTCGCCTTGTCCGCGGCCCGCGGAAAAACGCCGAAGGCTCCATTGTGCTCGACAAGGGCAATCTGACCCTGAACGGCGGCCTTGCCGAAGG